>NZ_JBIQEC010000010.1:0-98716 GCF_045370505.1 Moraxella sp. 179-F 1C4 NHS
TTTTAAGGCTTTTGATTTACTGTTTCATTATGTCAATTATGGCTGGGTATAGTGAGCATACTTTTTAGACCACAGCCAAAAATTTAATGGGTTAAAACGCCTTGTTTGACCATCAAGGGTGGCGAGTTTTGATACCTACTAGACTGGCGTAAAATTTGCTGACTTAACCAGTCAATTTGCGCATCGACAAACGGCGTGTCGGTCTGTAATTGGTTAAAAATAACCAAAGCGACTTTTAGCCCTGCTTGCCAAATGGCTTGTAGGGTTAGCATGGCGTGATTAAGGCTGCCAAGCTTGATACCGACGACCAGGATGACAGGGCATTTGAGCGCGGCTGCCACATCAGCAAGCGTTTCTTGCTCATTAATAGGGGTAAACCAGCCGCCTGCCCCTTCAACTAAAATCACATCGGCAGGATAGGCTGCGATGGACTTATGGATGGTATCGACTAATTGGGTTTTGGTGAGTGTCACGTTATCAAGCTGCGCGGCGATATGCGGTGAGCAAGGCGTCGCTAGCTGGATAGGCGCAATGACAGACAGCGGTGGTTTGACATTGGCAAATTGATTGATGCGCCTTGCATCATCGCTATATGTTTGCCCGTTGTCATCGGTTTCCATGCCTGCCGTAACGGGCTTGATAGCATATACACTTTTGCCTTTTTCAGCTATATTCTTGACCAGTTGCGCGGTGGTGGTGGTTTTACCGATTTCTGTGTCGGTACCTGTGACAAAATATGCGCCGTTTAGTGAAGATGCAGCATCGTTAACATTAGATAAATTCATTATTTCTTACTTGCTTTATGGTTAATGGTTTGGGTGGTTTTTTGAGCTGATTGGGTAATTTTTTCAATTTTTTGCTCAAACGCTGGCATTAGTTCTTGCAAAGTTTGTTGCTGATTTTTCATAAGCAGTCTATAAACAACCCATGAACACAGCCATTTTTAATAATTTCATTGTGATTCCTTTTTTAAAATACGTGCAAAAATCTGCTAAACTTTATCACAACTCTAATCAATGTCGCAAAATAACAGGAAAAAAGATGAACGATTCACCGATTATTGCCATTGTTGGATTTGGCTCATTAGGGGCGTTATTTGCAAGTTTATTAGCCCCGAATATGCCTTTTGAAAACTTGCGTATCGTCGCCGATACTGACCGTGTCAACCGCTACCAACAGCAAGGTTTATTGGTGAATGGCGAACCATTACCACTCAACTATGTCATACCAAATGAAAGCCCTCCTTCAGACCTAAGTCCTGCCGACTTGGTCATCGTCTGTACCAAGTTTTATCAACTCAATGACGTATTGCCCTTGATTGAAAGTCAACTTGGCGACAATACACTGATTGTTTCTGCCCTCAACGGTATCGCCAGCGAAAAAGTGTTGGCAAACGCCTTTGGTGATGAGCGCATTGTGTATTGTGTGGCGCAGCAAATGGACGCCATGAAAAATGAACCGCATGAAAAAAATGGGAAAAATGGTAGCCAACTGATTTATCGCGATCATGGACAATTGGTCATTGGCGCGATGACAACTGATAGCGCTGAACGCGCACGCGTGCAACAAGTCGATGCCCTCTTTAATCAAGTCAATTTCCCGCACTCAGTGAGCGATGACATGCCGCGCCAGCTGTGGGGCAAGTTGATGTTAAATACCGGCGTCAATCAAACCGTGGCATTGTATCAAGGCACCTTTGATACTGTGCAACAAGCGGGTGAGGCGCGCGAGATGTTCAAAGCCGCCATGCGAGAAGTGATGGCAGTGGCACACGCTGAAGGCGTAACCTTAACTAAGGAAGATTTCAAAAAATGGTTGGCAATTATGGATGCGCTGGATCCTAAAGGCATGCCATCGATGCGACAGGATTTAAAAGCAGGGCGACGCTGTGAGCTTGATTTGTTTGCAGGGACGATTCGCGAATTGGGTGATAAGCATGGCATTGACACGCCGGTCAATGACATCCTATATGATGGTATCATTGCATTAATGACAAACAATCAGTCGTGATGACAACCCTAGCGCTATTGAAAATAAGTAGGCATAAAAGCAGTGAATGGAAACGGTGGATAAAAGCAATGAATAACCACTACAAATAAAAAAAGGGCATCTACCTTGCCCTTTTTTATCTCAACAACCATTATTTTTTACCAAAACGCTCACTCATTTGCGCATAAAAACGTGCCACATGGTCACCCACTACACTGGCATCTTTGGGATTAAACTTCATCACTCGCCCAAAATCCAAGCCAACATACAACACGATATCAGCGAAGGTGAGTCTATCACCGAGCAAGTATTTATGACTCGATAATAGCTTGTCAAAGTACGGCAATGCTTTTTTGACACGGTTGATGCTCTCTTCTGCCATACCAGGCACTTGGTTGCCCACCGAAGCGCGAGATGGATGCCCATGCTGGAAAGCCAGCATCATGTTATACAGCACATGAAACTCCGCATTGCGTGACATCGCGGTAATTTTGGCGCGCTGTATAGGGTCTGAGCCCATCACTTGCTTACCATTCCCTGCAAGTCGACTATCAAGGTATTCACAAATGGCATGTGAATCGTTAAGCACAGTGCCATCATCAAGCACTAATACAGGCAACAGCCCCAGTGGATTTACCGCCAAAAACTCTGGCGAGTTTTGCTCATTTTTTCCAATATCCACGTTGATGACTTGTAAATTATGAATATCATTGATATCAAGCTCTTTGACTTTTAATAATAAGTCGACCTTGCGAGGATTTGGCGGGGCATTCATGGTATATAGTTTCATCACTTGTTCCTTATGATGTGTGATTTTAGCTTTAATATACTTGAAACCACCGTTTTACGAAATAGGGTTTTTAAGGGCAAAGGAAATTTCGCTGATAAAAAATCCCCCTAGCGGCAGGAGGATTTTTCAGTTTGAGAACAAATGTTTATCAAAGCTTATTTTTTATCCTGCGCTTTTTGCTCATCTTTATGGCCTTCTTTATGCCAAAAGGCTTTGACTACTTCAAATTGCTCGGCAAGCGTCTGCATCAAGGAGCTGTCTTTGTGCGCTTTTTTGGCGAGGGGTGGCAAGATGTGCTCATAATAGGTATTGGCGAGCACTCGGCGCAGTAAGCCTTCGCCGATGAAGCCTTGGTCATCGTTGAGTGTACTGGCAGAGCGGAGCATGTTGCGAATGTCGTATTGGGTTGGCACGATATCAGGCACCTGCTTATTACAATCTGTTAGGGTGTACACCGCGACCCGCGCCGAGCGTACTGAAGTTTCAACGGTGAACACCACATCGTTGTTGGTCTCAACAAATTGACCGATGAGACCTAAATTGGTGCAGCCTTCGGGTACGATTTGTGGACGGTCGCCTTTGGCACGTGGCATAAACATCGAAGTGATATAAGGCATATAGGCGGTGTTAGCGATGGTGTTGGCTAAAATATCATCTTTTTGCTCGAGCAAATCTAGGTGATATAGTAGCTCCGTTACAATTTCATGCCCGGTACATTCTGGCATGGTTTTTGGCACATAGTTGCCTTTTTTGTCCATCAACAGCCCATACACCCATATCACCACCACGTCTTTGGGTTGGTCAGGAAATTGCGGTTGGCGGTTGATAGTAAAGCTCATAAGCCAGTTGGAATCAGTGATGGTAACAATACCGCCTGTGACTGTTTTGCCTGATAGCGGCGGATTGACAGAATATTTTTCGCTGATTTTGCGTAAAAACGCCGAGTCTTTGCAAGTTAAGGTTGCTGACATCCAGGCAGATTTGGGTACATGACGGTTAAATTTCTCTGGACGACCAAACACAGCGGATTGTTTGGCAAGGTCATTCCATAGTACCCAGCCTTTCGTTTTTCCCATTTCATCATCAGTTAGATGGATATCAGGCGCAGTGTCACTGGTGCCATAGCGCGTATCTTCCGTCATTGACCCTGTGGTAATAATCACAAAATCATTGTCCCGTACAGGGATATGGACTTGTTGACCTTGTTGGGTTGTTGTCAGCCCTTTAACGATTTTTTTGTCGCCTTGCTGCTCAAAATCTACCGCTGTCACTAACGTGTCACTTTGTAGTTTGACGCCTTTATTGATTAAAAATTTTTGCGCAGGTACCACAAAGCTGTCATATTGGTTGTATTTAGAAAATAACAGGGTCGACATATCTTTGATACCATCTAAGGCTTCCAAAAACCGGTGCATATAAAGCTTGCACTCAAGTAAGCTGTGCCAGTTTTCAAAAGCAAACATACTACGCCATAGCGTCCAAAAATTACTGTCCAAAAAACTCTGGCTAAAGTAATCTTCAATGGTGAGATTATCGAGTTCGTCTTGATTTTTTAGTAATAAGCGGACGATGGCAAGTTGGTCGGCTTTGTTGAGATTAAACTTGTGAAAATCTTTGATGTCACCTTTGTTATGAATCAACCGTGCTTTGGAATAGTTGGGGTCATTGTCATTGATCAGGCGGTATTCATCAAGCACTGAATAAGGCTCTGGTAACTCTAGCGCCGGTATATCTTGGAACATATCCCAAAAATTCTCATAGGTGGTAATCATCTCACGACCGCCGCGCATGATATAACCGTCTTTGGCATTACCAGCGCCATCGAGTGAGCCGCCTTGCACCGCTAATTCTTCTAAAAAGGTAATATTCTCGCCTGGGATATGGGCATCTCGGATAAAATAATACGCCGCTGCCAACCCGCCAATACCGCCGCCGACAATATAGACTTTACTGTCTTTAAAACGTCCGGTATCAAAACCGATATTACGCTGATAGTTACCTCGGGCATCGCTAAACGGCATCGAATTGCCAGGTTGATTAGATTGATAATCCGCCCGCTGTGGCTGGTGATCGATCTCTTTAAAAACCATATTTTTCAAAAATTCACTGTTGTTCTTAGGGTTGGTTGTCATAATGAAGTGCCTTATTTTGAATAAGATTAGTATTGAATATCATTAGCGTTAATTAACTTTTAAATCGCGCTGCTACCCTTTGACATTGACCGTAACTGCGCATTCTTAATTGCCCATTAAGACTGCTACACAACAACCAAAGATAAAGGCGTGGTTATAAAAATTATGATTGATAGTCATTATTTATAATTAATAAACTCACTTAGCTTTTTAACTAAGCAATTTTATTATAACCACATTATAGAACCTCGCTAAAGCAACTTTGTGTCGACTAAGCTTTGATTAAATATTCAGTTATTTGCGCTTTTGTAATCAAAAGTAACCAGTCGTCGCACCTATTCAGTTTTCTAAAGGGATAAAAATCGATTGAGTTCACTGGCTAAACTTCGTAAAATGTATCACTATACTAGAACACTGAAATGCTTTACTTGTTATCTTTTACTCAAAAAAACCTACTATGCCGCATACTTCGCCATCATCCCTATCCGCCTATGATTATTTGGTTGAGCTATTGAGCCAAACCGATGATAGTGACTTTATCCGCGAAATTTTGGCAGCGCTACTGACTGAAAAAGAACAAAAAGAAATCGCCAATCGTATTCAAATTTTTGCCTTGTTTCAGCAAGCGCTACCACAACGCGAAATTGCGGAGCGCTTGGGGGTGGGCATTGCAACCGTATCACGGGGCGCCAAAGCATATGGTCAACACGATATCAACCAATTATTGCCAAATCTGAGTCATTTGAACCTATAAATTTGTGATAATGGCTTCAAGCGTAAATAAGCCCCTCACAGTAGCATACATACTTTAGGGTGATTAGAAGGACGATGAAAATCAGCGTGAAAATAACTGGCATGCCATAAAAGAGTTGCAAGCAGGGGTTAATCTGATTACAATGTATCATCATACTAGAACACTGAAACATTAATTAAAATTTATGATAGGGTAAATTTAAGCCGCTATAAATTTAAGATACGGTAAATTTAAGACACTATAAATCTAAGACACCATGATGACTACACACGCCAAACCGCCCAAAATCGCCCTTGCCAGCAAACCAAGCCTGATTAAACTTGCACAAGACATTGATTTTTTTGAACTCTTTAAACGCATCGAAGCCAAATACGCTACTTGTTTTTTACTGGAATCGTTGGGCGAAGAAAGCTATATCTCACGTCATCATGCCATCGGCTTTGACCCTGCGATGACAGTGTTGGCAAAAGATCGCCATACCTTGACTATCACCAACAATCGTACGGGGGAAAGCACGGATTATACCTGTGACAATCCTTACCAACTACTGCGCGAAATCACCCCACAACATGTGATTTCACGTAGCCATACCGGCGGATTGGTCGGTTTTCTGGGATTTGATAGTGTCAATTTTTTTGAGCCGACCCTGAATATTCAAACCAGTGATGATTTCGAGCCGTTCAAATTCGGGGTGTACTTAGATGGGTTAAGCCTTGATAAGATGACCGGTGAAATTTTTTATTATTATTACGATACCGACCACCAAAGCAATCGTATTGACGAAATCAAGTCATTATTGAATGCTATTTCGCCTAACTATACGCAGCCCACTGCTGAGCATTTGGGCGATGGGATGAACCGCGAGCAACATGCGGTAGCGGTGATGAAAGTCAAAGAAGACATTAAAGCTGGGCTGATTTTTCAGTGTGAAGTGGGTTTCAAATCGCATTATCGCATCCAAGGCGATACTATGCCAATTTATAGTAAACTGCGCGAAGTCAACCCGTCACCGCATATGTACTATGTCAAATTTGGCGCCCAAAAAATCATCGGCGCATCGCCTGAGTTGTTGTTCCGATTGCGCAATGGTGAGATGGAGACCTTCCCACTGGCGGGCACCACCAAGCGCGGCAAGGATGAGACCGAAGATCGCCAATTAGCGCGCGCCTTGCTCAATGACCCCAAAGAAATCGCCGAACATAATATGTTGGTGGACTTACATCGTAATGATATCGGGCGGGTGGCACGCTTTGGGACGGTAAAAGTGCGTAACTTAATGGATATCAAGCGCTTTTCACATGTCCAGCATATCTCCAGTGAAATCGTCGGTATTCTTGACCCTAATCATGATATGTTCACCGCGCTTGCCAGTAATTTTCCCGCAGGCACGCTATCGGGCGCACCCAAAATTGAAGCGATGAAAATTATAAATACGCTAGAGCCCGATGGTCGCGGCGCTTACGGTGGCGCACTCGGTCAGTTTTGTTTTAATGGGGATTGTATTTTTGCTATTCCGATTCGCTCGCTGTTTATCAATGGCGAAAAAGCGTATGCGCAAACTTGCGGCGGCAATGTATATGACTCCAATCCTGAAGATGAGTATGAAGAAATTGTGCGAAAACTGTCTGCGATGAAAGTTGTACTGTCCAATTTTGCGCCAGTGCAGTAAAGTCTGCTCCATCATGACGATACGCCAACTAGATACGTATGATAGCGATGTATATCAGCAGTATTTTAAACGTTTAGAATAACCGCCAAACCTATTTTTAGAGTTGACTATGCAAGTGTTAATTATTGATAACTACGATTCTTTTACCTTTAACCTATACCAATATATTGGTGAAATCCTATCCTCTGAATATCCAGGTGCTTTTCAGGTCACGGTCAAACGCAACAACGAAATCACGCTAGATGACGTCAAAGCGATGAATCCTGACCGTATCATCATCTCACCAGGTCCTGGCTCGCCCGATGACCCTGCGTATTTTGGTGTGTGTGGGGACGTCATTACTGAGCTTGGCAAAACCATACCTCTATTAGGCGTTTGTCTCGGCATGCAGGGCATTGCGCATTTTTTTGGTGGTCAAGTGGTGCGAGCCAATGTGCCCATGCATGGCAAGACGTCACCGATTCGCCACGATGGTCAAGGCGTGTATCGAGGTTTGCCCCAGCAGCTTGACATCATGCGTTATCATTCACTGATGGTCGACGCCGCCTCACTCCCCGATTGCTTGGTAGTGACCAGCGTGGTATCTAGTGAGCAACATAGTGATAAAAACCTCAAAGATGCCAGTCTAGCAGGCGATGAAATCATGGGCATTCGCCATCGTGACTATCCGATTCAAGGGGTGCAATATCACCCAGAATCCTTCGCCACCGAAGGGGCGAAAACCTTGCTAAAAAACTTTTTGTTAGGGTAATTTACAACATCAACAAAATCACCGACAACACCGCCCCAACGGCAACAAACGCCAAACCACGTTTAAAGATTTTTGAACTTGGGGCAAATAAAAAGAAACTCGATAGCACAAAAAACAATAAACTCATGCCAAACAATACATTGAGCCCACCCATACTACCTTTAGAGGGCGCTTTATGAAAATTCACCATTTTATCTAATACCACGGGCAGTTTTTTGCTGGTATAAGTCACCTCACCGGTTTTAACATTGTACTGTCCATCTTTAAAAACCTGTATATCGCCCTGCTGCTCCCTAAAATCGATGTTTTTCATTTTTAGGGTTTTGGCTAAATTTTTCTCATCAAGATTGGTTGCCACGACTTGCTTGACAGTTTTTGAAGATTTTAAAAAATCCGTGTCGCGAAATACCAGCAACATGCCACTTAGCGAATAGACCAGCATAATGCCAACCATAAAGAATCCAACATAGCGGTGCCCAAGCCTCATGTAGATACGAAAATCTTTCATTGTCATTGTTTGACTGCCTCTTAAAAAATTGAGCCGTCATTATCCAATAATAGATTGATAATGTAAATAATAATGATTATCATTTAATTAAATAACATCGTACCTATCTACACAGACCAATTTTTGCGCCATTGGTTACTGCTGCAAACGCACCAAATGTAGACTTCACCGAGAAAGCCTATGAATCAAAAACCGTCAATCAAATTTGGTAAGGCTGTTTTAACACATAGGCATAGGCAATCTTTTTACCTTGGTCATCATATTCCCAGTACACGCCCTGCACTTCTGGCTCAAAGCCTGGCAAGCGATTAACCCCTTCTTGCAGTGCCAAAAAGTAGTCCAACACTGCCCCATCCCACACTTCGCCAGGTACAATACAGTACACCCCTGGTGGATACGGTAGCGCCCCTTCCATCGCCACCCGTCCGCGAATTTCTGTTAGCGCAACCAGCTCAACCTCATTACGGATAAAGGCATTATGGGCATCAAATGCGCTTATAGCAACCTTGGGACGATGTTCGCGCTCAAACATTTGTTTTTGTCGTTTGTTCAACTGATGCTTGGCATAGAAGTTATGCATGAGCTGGCAAAGTTCATTGATGGTCAGTTTGCGGTACTGCGGGTATGCCTTAGCCAGTGTCGGTAACACTTGGGTGACGCGGCTGTTTTCGCGAATGTGCTTTTCAAAACTGACGATACGGGCGACCAAGTGCTGGAATTTTGCCAAAGTTTCGGCAGGCGTCAGTAAGAATAAAATCGAGTTTAAATCGGCTTTTTCTGGAATGACCGAGCTTTCACGCAGATAATGCGCCAAAATTGCGGCAGGAATCCCTGTCGCTTCATACTCGCCCGTTTGCATATCAATGCCTGGCGTGGTCAGTAGCAATTTACAGGGGTCGATAAAGTATTGGTCATCGGCATAATGCTGAAAATCATGCCAACGCGCGCCTGCCTCAAAGCGGAAGAAACGAATATCATGGGCAATGGTTTCGGTATCGTAGTCTTGCCAAGCTTGCCCATCTACTGTAGGCGGAACAAACGGCAAAATCATGGTACAAGTGTCTAGCAGCATTTTACGAGCTTCGATACCACCGATGACACACTCGTGCCACATGCGCTGACCGGCTTTACCTTCATGCATTTTGGCATTGACATCAAGTGAGGCAAACAACGGGTAAAACGGCGAGGTCGACACGTGCATCATAAACGAGTTGTTAAAACGTTTATGATTGACATAACGGGCTTGCCCGCTGATATGGTTATCTTTTTTATGGATTTGTGAGGCTTGCGAAAAGCCCGCTTGTTGCTTGTGTACCGATTGGGTCACCAAAATTCCTGGATCATTTTCACCCAGCTCAAGTAGCAATGGCGAGCAATCACGCATCATCGGGATAAACTGCTCATAACCCACCCAAGCACTGTCAAACAAAATATAGTCACATAGATGCCCGATGCGATCCACCACTTGGCGGGCGTTATAAATAGTGCCATCATACGTGCCCAGCTGAATTACCGCCAAGCGAAATGGGCGGGCATCATCGGCTTTATCGGGCGCAACTTCACGAATACGCGCGCGTATTTCGGCTTCCTCAAAACAATGGCCAGGAATGCCGCCAATCAAACCATAAGCATTGCGGTCGGTCTCTAAATACACAGGCGTACCACCTGCCATGGTTAAGGCGCCTTGGTACACAGATTTGTGATTGTTACGGTCAAACAGCACCAAATCACCATGCGCCACTAAGGCACCAATCGCAATTTTATTGGAAGAGGAAGTGCCATTGAGCACAAAATAGGTTTTATCCGCATTAAACACTTTCGCCGCATGCGCTTGTGCCTCAAAAGCTGGGCCTTCATGAATTAGCAAATCGCCGAGACGGACATCGGCATTACAGGAGTCGGCACGAAATAGTGTTTCACCAAAGTATAAATAAAAGCGTCTGCCCGAAGGATGCTTACGAAAAAACTGTCCGCCTTGGTGCCCAGGACAGTCAAACGCCGCATTGCCATAGTCGGTATAGTCCATCAAGGCTTGGAAAAAAGGCGGATCGAGCGTGGCGATATAATCCGCCGCCGCCGCATTGACCAATTGTCCGTTATAAAACTTTTGATCATCTGCCAGCTCTAGCACACCATATACATTGGGTAGCCATTCATCAGGCACTACATCACCATATTCAATCGCCACAAATATCGGAATAGCAAAACCCAAATCTTCAATATCTTGATACACACGCGGCAAATCTGTCATCGTGACCACAATTGCTGCAATATTGGTATAGTCGGTCGATTCAATATCGATGGTACGATAATTAAGATTTAGGGCGTATTCGATGCCATCACTGATGACTACTTTCATAATTATTTTCCTTGCTGCAACCGTGTCAGTTGCCAAAGCGTTTTTTAGACAATTATCTTAACGTAAAAATATGAAAAAGTGAAAAAAAGTGCTTTTGTAGACGCTTATTACAGTGTTTGAAAATAGCCAGTAACATCGCTACCACACATCATTACGTGAATGACGTAAAATAGCTGTTAAGACCTGTTACACTAATGCTAACAATAATAAAAAGGACTCTTTCATGGGCGTAGATAACAGTATTTGGACTACTATTATTATGTATATGATTGCTGCCGTAATCTTAGGCATATTAACATATTTATGGCTAACGTTCCGACTCAAGAAAAAACAGCGCGATGATGCGATTCGTAATCAAACAATGGGAGCTAATCAAAGTATTGATAGCCAGCGCATCGATAATCAGCGTTAACTTAGATTGTCTTACAAGGATCAAGTATGCAAGTAGATAGTCAAATCTGGATGACCATTTTAGGTTTTATCAGTTTATCGATTGTGATTAGCATCGTAACCCATTTTTGGATTCGCTATCACTTAAAAAATAAAGCCGCTAATCTGCCGCCGCAATCTCATACGACGCGTGCTCATACAACATCTGAGTCGCATCAAAACAATCACTCATAAGCACGGTGTGAAATTTTTAGACAACACTTTTTAGAAAACACTGTAATTAAGCGCATTAGCCAGCTAATGCGCTTGTCATGCCGCTCTATCAACTATCATCGGTCACCGTATGATGGGCTAATTGTTAAAAATATAAAAAAATACATAAAAAACAGTTGACGGAAAAAATAAAAATATATATTATACGCTCCACTTCGACATTAACGGTGAAAGCGGTCGAGGTCGCGCTATAAACTAAGCGTGCTAGTGTCCCCATCGTCTAGAGGCCTAGGACATCGCCCTTTCACGGCGGTAACCGGGGTTCGAATCCCCGTGGGGACGCCAATCTTTTTTAGTGTTAACGCTAAAAAATACAGTTAAAAAGCCATGCTAATTTAGTATGGCTTTTTTGTTTTTGTGGCTTTAGAAATTCTCTTTGCCTTTTTTTACTTATGCAGTTCTCTTCTTATGCGGTTTTTAGCGGTAACCTCAATTTGTTGACAAGCCATTTTTGCTAAGGTTTTGCCAGATACACCTGCCCAAATTGCAAATCCTCTGGAAAAGTCAGTTTGATATTGCTATGACTGCCTTCCACCAATAACGGCTGTTTGCCAAAATGCTCAAATAAACTGGCTTCATCAGTAAACGCAATCGTTTGCTCAATGGCTTGGGTTAGATAATCATACAGTGTTGCCAATGGGAAAATCTGCGGGGTTTGTGCTAGCCACAATTGACTGCGATCAAGCGTTTTTTGTGCCAATACTTTGTCTTGTGAATGGATGATGTGTTTGACCGTATCACGCACCGGTACTGCTAATAAGCCACCCGCCGACTCTTGCCATTGCTTTTGCTGTGACTGTTGAGGCGACTGTTGCAAAAATTGCTGCGTGGTCTGTGTGATCAATTTTTCTATATCGCTCGGATTGACACAAGGACGCGCAGCATCATGAATTAACACCCAATGATTATCATACGCATGATGACTGTCCTTATTACTGAAGGATTTATCATTAAAGACTTTGTCATTGAACGGATTTTGATATTGTTGCCAAATCGTTTGCACGGCGTTAAACACCGAATTCATCCGCTCTTTACCACCTATCACCCACTCTATTGGCATGCTAAAGTTAAGTGTTTTGGCAATCGTATCTTCTTCAGAAATTACCAAATAGCAAGTGCTTAGCTGCTGGACTTTGCTTAGCGCCGCTATGCTGTGTTGTAGCACCGTCTGACTGCCAATATGGGTGTACTGTTTTGGCATCTGATTACCAAAGCGTTTGCCAACGCCTGCAGCGACGACCACGGTGTCAATCGTAAAGTTGTTAGATAAATTGGCAGGTATTGCGTTAAGTTCTGACATGGCGTCTTTTCAACAATAAAGTAAACAGTTGACAGTAAAAATTGAGACAAATATAACTTTGGCAGTTCTTATGCTTTTATGGGTGAGACGTGGCGGTATTGTGGGCATTCGGTGTGACCATATCGGTACTATACACACTGCTAGCAGTCGACATTTGCACAAAAGTTTCACCTTGTTTGATTAAACCTAAATCGGAGCGAGCATGTTCTTCCACTGCTTCAAGTCCGTTTTTTAAGTCTTTAACATCGGCAAGCAATACCTCATTGGCTTTTTGCTGATCCGTATTGATGGATTGCTGTTCGCTGATTTGTTTATTTAATGCTGCCAAATCGCCACGACCATTGGTGCCAAACCAATACTGGTATTGTAGACATACCAACACAATCACCGCAAAAATAATCATAAACAGTTGACGCAAATAAGTCATGACAGCACTCAATAATAAAAACTTTTGGCATAAAAAAACCTTACCCCACGCATTGTAGCAAATTCAATGTCATGGGTTAAGGTTTTTATCACTTCAATGCTTTATCAAGCTCTAAAATTTAAGCTTTTGGATTTAAGCTTTTGGTGCTGAGCTTTTAAAGTTAGGCTTTTGGGTTGCGTAAACCGATAAACTCGTCAGCACCGTGGTAGCTTGCGGTGACCATCTGCTCGATACGAAGCAATTGGTTATATTTGGCAACACGGTCAGAACGGCACAGTGAGCCTGTTTTGATTTGACCTGCAGCTGTCCCCACGGCTAAGTCAGCGATGGTGCTGTCTTCAGTCTCACCTGAGCGGTGTGAGATGACGGTGGCATAGCCGTTTTTCTTCGCTAGATAGATGGCATCTAAAGTTTCTGATAAAGTACCGATTTGGTTGAATTTAATCAAAATCGCATTGGCAATGTGTTTGTCGATACCTTCTTGTAGGATTTTTGGGTTGGTGACAAACAAATCGTCACCCACGAGCTGTACTTTGTCGCCCAATTTTTGCGTTAAGTACGCCCAGCCATCCCAATCGCTTTCATCCAGACCATCTTCAATCGAGATAATTGGGTATTGGTTCACAAGACTGGCTAAATAATCCGCAAAACCTTCTGAACTAAAGGCTTTATTGCCTTCGCCTTCAAGTACGTATTGACCATTTTTGTAAAACTCTGATGAGGCACAATCAAGCGCTAAGTAAATGTCTTTACCTGCGGTATACCCTGCTTGCTCAATCGCTTGCATGATGACAGTAATCGCTTCTTCGTTTGAGCGTAAGTTTGGTGCAAAACCACCTTCATCACCGACGGCGGTATTTAAGCCTTGTTTTTTTAGCACAGATTTTAGGCTGTGGAACACTTCTGTACCCGCACGCAACGCTTCACTGAAGCTGGTAAAATTAACAGGCTCAATCATAAACTCTTGGATATCAACAGTGTTGTCCGCGTGGGCACCGCCATTTAGGATGTTCATCATCGGCACCGGCATCGATAGTGATGTTTGCCCACGTAGGTTGGCAATGTACTGGTGAAGTGGCAGTTTTTGTGATTGTGCGGCGGCACGGGCTGCTGCTAAAGATACTGCTAAGGTCGCATTGGCGCCCAATTTTTCTTTGTTTTCTGTACCATCAAGCGCTAATAATTTGTTGTCAATGTCTTGTTGTTTTGATACGTCCATATCAACCAGTGATGAACGAATTTCGCGGTTGACGTTGGCAACGGCTTTTTTGACCCCTTTACCCAGATAGCGTGATGCGTCACCATCACGCAGCTCAAGCGCTTCACGTGAACCTGTCGATGCCCCCGATGGTGCTGCTGCACGACCGATAGTACCATCCGCTAAAATCACATCGGCTTCAATGGTTGGGTTGCCGCGTGAGTCCAAAATTTCGCGGGCAATGATATCTTTGATTTGGTTATTGGTGGTGGTTTCTTCAGCGTACATGGTATTTTCCTTGGCTGTCACAATCAACAATGGGATTGTTAAAATACAAATGGGGTGGGATTATCATAGCATATTTTAACAGGTTTTAGCAGCTTATCACTATCGCCCGTAGGTCATGCATAGTCATACTTAGCCAAGTAAAATCAGCCTCAATAGGTTGTCAAAATAACCATAAGCCGTTAGGAAGTAACCTTCATGCGGGTGAGTCGCAAGGCATTGAGTAGTACAGAAATCGAGCTCAGCGCCATCGCCGCTGCCGCAATCATCGGATTGAGTAGCCCAAACGCCGCTAACGGTATACCAAGGCAATTATAGATAAACGCAAAAAATAGGTTTTGCTTGATATTACGCAGGGTTGCGCGGGCAATTGTGACCGCATAATCGACATGTTTGAGCGACTCGCCCATTAGCCTTGCCGTCGCAATGTGTTTGGCAATATCGGTTGCGCCTTCTACCGCAAAACTTACGGTCGCTGTTGCCATCGCGGGGGCATCATTCACCCCATCGCCCACCATTGCTACTTTTTTACCTTGTTGTTGTAGGCTATCAATTTTTTGCGCTTTATCACGGGGTGACAGCTCACCAAAGGCTTGGTTTGCTTTGACTTGTTGGGCGATAAAGTCAACTACCGACTGCTTGTCACCACTCATCACTATCACATCTAGATGATGGGCTTGCAGCGACGCAATCACCTTAACACTGTCTGGTTTGAGCTCATCGGCTAGCGCAAAGGCTGCCACAGGGGTGTCATTGATACTTACCGCCACTTGACTGGCAATCTGCCAAACAGGATTGGCTTGGATAATCGCTGCAGGCAACTGAAGATTGGCAAAACTTGGCGTGCCGATTTTCACCCGCCCAATCGTGGCTACCTGTGCCTGTATCCCCTGCCCGAGCACTGTTTCCACATGGCTTATGGTAAATGCCGCTGGATTTTGAGGCTTATCAGTCTGTTTATTGTAGGATTCAGCATAGTTCACTAGCGTGGTCGCAAGCGGGTGGTTCGCATGACGCTCGACACTGGCAACAAGCTGCAGCAGCGCTGCTTTGTCTAGGTTAAACAGTTTTAGATTGTCATCTATCAGGTATACTGCAGATAATTGGGGTTTACCTTGGGTGATGGTGCCTGTCTTATCCAGTACTACCGTATCAATTGCACCTGCCGCTTCTAAGGCTTGCGCATCTTTAAACCAAACCCCTGAGCGTGCTGCCACACCCATGCCCGCCATGATGGCTGCCGGCGTCGCCAATCCCAATGCACAGGGGCAAGCAATCACTAACACCGACACCGCACGCATGAGTGCCGTGTCAAACGCGCCTAAGAACCAATAATTGGCAAAAAAAGTCAACAAAGCGATGGCAACCACCACCGGCACAAAGATACCTGCGACTCTATCTGCGAGACGGGCGATGTGAGCTTTACTGCCTTGCGCGTCGTTGAGCGCTTGTATCATATCGCCAAGCCGTGTTTGGCTACCTTTGGCGGTGATTTGGTATTCAAAGCTACCGTTTTCTACCATGGCACCTGCCAGCACCGTACTACCAATATGTTTAGACAGGGGCACTGATTCACCCGTTAAATGGCTCTCATCACACCAGCCTTCGCCAGCGGTGACAATGCCATCCGTGGCAATGCGAGTACCTGCTTTAGCACGTAAAATTTGACCAGCAGTGACTTGCTCAAGGGGCAGGATTTGCCACTGCGCATCTTGGCTTTGCGGATTGGGGTTTTTAACTTCCACTTGCTCAGGGGTGAGCGCTAATAGCAAATTGATGCTATTTAGGCTGTGTTTTTTGGTACGGGCTTCTAGGTATTTCCCCATTTTGACAAAGGCAATTACCATCACGCTGGCTTCAAAATACACATGGGGCATGCTATGCGCCATCCCATCATGCCCCATGTGCGCTGTGGTTTGCAGATAGCTCAACCAACTATAGGTCGAATACGCCCAAATTGTCAGTGTGCCAAGCACCACCAGCACATCCATATTGGCAAGACCGCCTTTGATACTCGCCCACGCGCTTTTGTAAAACGCCATCGACAAGCCAAACTGTACGATAGTCGCCAACACAAATTGTAGCCATAGCGGCGGCATCAGTGCGTGACTGCCTATCATCATGCCCGCCATGCCAATCAAAAAAGGCAGCAAGCAAATCCAAACCGCAATCAAGGTGTAGGGCGCTATTTGCTCATGGGCTTCATGCGCAAATAGCGCGTTTTGCGGCTGTACTTTTGCCTCATAGCCTGTCTTTTTCACCCATTCTACGATCTGCTCGGCGTTGGTTTGTGAGGCATCAAACTGCACCTGCGCTACTTCATTGGCATAATTGACATCGGCTTGCACGATTGCAGGCTTTTTATTGAGCACTTTTTCGATGCGGCTAGCACAGGCTTGACAAGTCATGCCATCGATATCAAGAATGATTTGCTCGGTATGGACGTTGTCTGACGCGTGGATCGATTGGGTAGTCATGATAGTGTCTGTCTTGTATGGTGTCTTTGTGTGGCGTCTTTATATTACGTCAAAACCAGCGTCTTCAATCGCTTCTTTAAGCGCGCTTTGTTGTACTTGGCTGTCATCAAAGCTGATGGTTGCGCTGTTATGGTCAAGGCTGACATCGACAGATTGCACCCCTGCCAATTGATTGAGGGCATTGGTTACGCTTTTGACGCAGCCGCCACAAGTCATGCCTTGGATATTTAAGGTGATGGTTTGGGTTGTCATACTACGCTCCTTTTTTAGGTGGTTTTAGGTGGCTATTTTTTTAATTAATGGGCTTGTTTGCTAAGCCAATCTTGCATTTGTTTGATTTCTGGCGTTTGCGCTTGTTTAATCTGCTTGGCGAGTGCTAGCATCGCTGGATTTTTACCATAGGTTTGCTCTATCGTTGCCATATCAATTGCGCCTTGGTGATGCGGTATCATACCCTTGGCAAAGGCAATATCAGGATTGGCGTCCATAGTCCCTTGCATCATGGCATCGTGGTTGCTCATGTCTTTTTGCTGATAGGCTTGCGTTATTTCTTTGGCATTGCTCGCCGCTACCTCACTTGATTCGTTTTTATCTAACCAGTTTTGCATGACGCTGATTTCACTTTGCTGGGCATCGACGATTTTTTGCGCAAGGGCTCTCATCTCGGCATCTTTGCCATATTGCAGCTCCACTTTTGCCATCGCAATTGCGCCTTCATGATGCGGTATCATGCCTTTAGCAAATCCCACATCGGCATTCTTAGCTTGCACCCCTTCTGACATGGCTTGGTGCATTTTATTCATGATATCCATATAAGCCATGATATGCGGCGGCTGTGATTGTGACTGCGTATCTGCTGCCGAAGCCATATGATGCATTGACTGCGCTTGGGTCATACTCGCATGGGTACTCATTGAATCGGTACTTGATGCCGTCGTTGCAGTTTGGCTAGTGTCATTTTTTGTACAAGCCGTCATACCTAGCGCCAATGCCACCAGCCATGGCAAACCCATGATGTTATTCATATTCATATCCTTCAGGTTGCTTTTTTTACGTTCTTTGAAAAAAAAGATTGATTTATCACACTGTGGTATTACTATAAACCTTAACATTAGGTCAAGGTCAAGCAAAAAATGAATATTAATGAAGTCGCTAAATTGACTGAATTATCGCCCAGACAAATTCGTGAGTATGAAAAACTCGGTTTATTACAGACCATCCAGCGCACGGACAGTGGTTACCGTATTTTTAGCGATACCCAATTACAGCGTCTAAAATTTATCAAACATGCCCGTGATGTGGATTTTTCGTTAGCGCAGATTGAAGCGTTATTGGCTCTACAAGACAACAAGCAGCGTAGCAATGCCAAAGTCAAAGCATTAACGCGCAATCACATCGATGAACTAAACGATAAAATACAGCGATTACAATCAATGAAAGCCACCCTGCAAGGATGGCACGATAATTGTTTGGGAGATGGCTCGCCTACCTGTAGCATTTTAGAGGGCTTGCAAGATGGCGTACAAGATGGCGTACAAGATGGTTCAGTGACCAAGCACGCTTGCCACATCGAGCGTAGCCACTGAACAAGCGATTTAGGAAAGTCTACCATCTTTTGCCAAATCACCCGCTAAAGTGCGATTGTTGGCAGGGTTGGCAGGTGCTTCAATCGGGAAAGGCTCGGTAATATAGTCGACATTGGTCAGCGCAGCTTTGAAGGCAAAAACTGACGTCTGGGTATCATCAAAGCTTACAATCACGCGATGATTTTCAGGCTCAAGATGTACTGCCTGCACCCCGCCGATGGTGGTTAAAGCTTTCATGACTTCCTCATAGCCTGCTGGGTCATTAATACCTTTTAAATCATACGCGACTGTTTGAATTGCCATGGTTATTCCTGTATTTATACTATGGGTGATAAAATATTGTTATATTCCTATAACCTAGCACTATAACATAGCCAAAAAAAAGCCTCGTTATCGATTGATAGCATTTTAATAACGAGGCGTTGCAAATTTGTGTTAAAAATTTGAGTAAAAATTAATGAGTATCTAATACCTCAAACCCTTTGACTAAGGTATCAAGCTGTTTTAACTGGGCTAAAAATGGCTCAAGCTGGCTCAACCGCAGCGCACAAGGGCCATCGCATTTGGCAACATCAGGATTTGGATGCGCTTCCAAAAATAACCCTGCCAATCCTGTTGCCATGCCAGCGCGTGCTAACGTAGTAATCTGTTCTCGGCGACCGCCTGCACTGTCTGCTCTTGCCCCTGGCTGCTGCAAGCTATGGGTCACATCAAAAAACACGGGAACCTGCATTTTTTTCATAGTGTCAAAGCCAAGCATATCGACAACAAGATTGTTATAACCAAACGCACTGCCACGCTCGCACAAGATGATTTTATCATTACCGGCTTCAAGGCATTTATTGATGATATGCTTCATCTCATGGGGTGCCAAAAACTGTGCTTTTTTGACATTAATAATCGCACCGGTTTTTGCCATCGCTGCTACCAAGTCGGTTTGTCGGCTCAAAAACGCGGGCAACTGGATAATATCCGCCACTGCTGCCACAGGCTCAGCTTGGTACGGCTCGTGTACGTCAGTGATAATGGGCACATTGAACGCTTTTTTGATATCGCTTAGCCAGTCGATACCTTTTTCCAGACCTGGACCACGAAATGAATACAAGCTTGAGCGATTGGCTTTATCAAAACTTGCCTTAAACACATAGCCGATATTTAAGCGCTTACAGATGTCAATATAACTTTCAGCAATTTCAAATGCCAAATCTTTGCTTTCTAGTACATTCATGCCGCCAAACAGCACAAACGGTTGATCATTGCCGATGGTGATATCATTGAGCTGAATATGGGATTGTGGTGTCGGTAAGTTAGTGGTCATAGGGCTCTCAGTATGTTGTTAAAGTTGTTATTGATTATCACTATAGCATAATTGGCTAGATACGAAGCTGGCTAAAAACAAAAAACCACCTGTAACAGATGGTTTTCTTATGCGCCATAAATACTATTTTTTGGTTTGTTTCGCCGCTGCAACAAAGCTATTGAACAATGGATGACCACCGCGTGGCTGGCTGGTAAATTCTGGATGGAATTGTACCGCGATATACCAAGGGTGATTGGCAATTTCTACTGACTCGACCAAATGCTGTTTGGCTGAATAACCAGAAATTTTCATACCAGCATTTTCCAGCTGTTCGATATAGCGACCATTCATTTCATAACGGTGACGATGGCGCTCAGTAATCACAGGGCTGCCATAGATTTGGCGCAGTTTGCTGTCTTCCACAAGCTCGGCTTTTTGAGCACCCAAACGCATGGTACCGCCCAAATCTGAGGCGTCACTACGCACTTGTAGTTCACCTTTTTCATCAAACCATTCTGTAATCAAACCAATCAATGGCGCTTTGGTTTTTTTATCAAACTCTGTTGAGTTGGCGTCAAGACCTAATACATTGCGCGCAAACTCAATGACGGCTAATTGCATACCCAAACAAATCCCCAAATAAGGCACATTGTTTTCGCGGGCATAGCGAATCGCTTTCATTTTACCCAGAGTGCCGCGCTCACCGAATCCGCCAGGAACAAGCACGGCATCGGCAGATTTAATATGCTCAAACAGGCTGTCATCGTTTTCAAGTTTTTCGGCATCCACATAGTCAATATTGACTTTGACATTATTTGCCACGCCCGCATGTAGCAAGGCTTCATTGATTGACTTATAGGCATCAGGCAGTTCGACGTATTTACCCACCATCGCCACAGTGACGGTTTCTTGGGTATTTAACAACGCTTGGGTAAACTGGTGCCAATCACTCAAGTCCGCCTCTGGGGTATCTAACCCAAAGCGTTCACAAATCAAATCATCTAAATGTTGGGCATGCAGGATACTTGGAATTTGATAAATGGATTTGGCATCTGGACAAAGGATAACGGCACGTTGCTCAACATTGGTAAACGATGCAATTTTTAGGCGATTATCATCGCTAATCGCGTGTTCACTACGGCAAATTAGCACATCAGGCTGCAAGCCAATGCTGCGTAATTCTTTGACTGAGTGCTGGGTTGGTTTGGTTTTGCTCTCGCCTGCACTCGCGATATAAGGCACGAGGGTTAAATGCATCAGCATCGCATTGTTGCGACCGAGTTCAACTTGCATTTGACGCACCGCTTCCATGAATGGCAAGCTTTCAATATCACCGACAGTACCACCGATTTCAATCATCGCAATATCGTAGCCTTCTCCGCTGGCACGAATACGCGCTTTGATTTCATCAGTAATATGCGGAATGACCTGTACCGTACCGCCCAAATAATCACCGCGACGTTCTTTCTCAATCACTGCCGAATAAATACGCCCACTGGTAAAGTTGTTGCGTTGCGTCATTTTTGAGTGGCGCAAAAAACGCTCGTAATAACCCAAATCAAGGTCAGTCTCTGCGCCATCTTCGGTAACAAATACTTCACCATGCTGAAACGGGCTCATTGTACCTGGATCAATATTGATATAAGGGTCCATTTTGGTCATGGTGACTTTCAGACCACGTGCCTCAAGAATCGCGGCTACCGATGCAGCGGTGATACCTTTGCCAAGTGAAGAAACGACACCGCCAGTTACAAAGATGAATTTTGTCATGTTATCTATTTCGCTCGTTGGTAAAAAAGAATTTTACTCGAAAATGCCTAGGTTTAGCAAAAAATTATTTTTATCAATAAATCGCGCACTCATAAAAAAATCCACTCATCGCTGAGTGGATTTTTTGATAGCAAATTCTAGTAAATATTAGAATTTGTATTCTAAACCTGCACCTAGACCAAAACCACTTGCATCTAGATCAAAACCATCTTCGCTAGCTTCAATTTTGCTGTAACCAGTATATAGGTGACCAGTTGTTGCAGCATTAAAACCATATTTACCACCAACTACAAAACGTGAACCATCTAAGCCATCAAGACCACTCATGTTTTTTACCATATCGCCTTGTGCGTAAGCTTTCCATTTTGTAGCAGGAATTGCGTATGAGCCGCTTAGAGTAAATAAGTTCTCATTTTTATCTTCATCTAAATCTGTAACTTGATATAGTGCGCCTAATGTAGTAGCAGCATTTACATCAAATGCTCCACTTACGCGCGCAGTGCTGAAGTCGCTAGATTTGATATAAGTAGCACCTGCACGGAAAGGTTGGTTAGTTGGCTCATATTTTAAGCCTGCACCGAATGCTTCTGATTCAGTCGCTAAATCAGTTGAATTTTTTTCTTCCATAACATACATGCCCATGAACTGAAGACCATTGTATGATGGAGAGAAGTAAGCAAGGGCATTGTTAGCGCGATTACCGTCCCAATATGCCAAGCCTAATTTTACTGTCTCGCCTTCGTCAACACCTAAAATATCTGCTGTTTCTTCATCAGCAGCTTCGACGCTGAAACCTGTGCTATAGGTGTCATATAGACTTACAGTTTGACCTGCGTAATTGATATTATCATCGATTGCAGACAAACGACCAGCAACTAAAGTACCATATTGTTTGTTTGATAGACCAATATAAGTATCGCGTGAACGGAAGTTTCGACCTTGGTCCGCATCAACATCAATACCATATTCTAATTGATACACTAGGTCAGTATTGGCTGTTAATGCTTCCGCACCTTTAAAACCGATACGTGAACCTGTAAGATTACTTGAACCTGTAGAATTTAGTTGAGTGGTACTATAATCTTCATCGATTAATTTATTACCATCTTTCTTTACTGTTAAGTTACCATCAACATAGTCAGTAGTTAATAGAACGTTACCGTAAACTGTTGGAGCAGCATTGGCAGCAGAAACTGAAAGTGCAGCGACGGCTGTGGCTAAAAGTAATTTTTTCATAGGTCATCTCTATCAGTAAAAACAAATTTTAGATAACTGGTGACTTGTCAGCACCACTACCTCTCCGAATAACCAAAGCAAGAAAACTATTACTTTGGCTCATATTAATAGCGTCAACTATTAATTGTATAAATCTAGCAATAAAGTTTGAATATATTTACAATTTATTCTTACTAATTACTAAAATCATACTTCTAAATACTAGGATAACAATTTTGAAATATTTTGCAATAGTTTTTACACTTTTTATATCAATTGTGATTTATTTTTAATCAAATTGATAATTATTGATTTTTGTCAAGATAATAGCGAACTTTATTCTGCCAATAAAAAAGCTAACTAAAGAATTAGTTAGCTTTTACAGCAATCTAAAAGTTAGATATATTAGAATTTGTATTCGATACCCGTACCAACGATAGTTACATCTTTGAAGTTATCTGCTTTAACTTGTCCAGCATAGATGTGACCAGTAGTTGATTTATTGAAGGCATACTCGCCACCTACAGCAACTTCTGAGCTATCATTGTCACCAAAATCAGTGTCGATATATTGGGCTTTTGCAGTCCAAGGTGTATTAGCGATTTTGTATTTACCTGAAATCAACCAAGATTCAGAATCATCAGAATAGCCATAAACATCAGCTTGTTGATATAGTGCACCAAGGGTTAAACCTTGAACCATATTCATTTTACCCATATCGAAGGTGCCTGCTAGACGCCATGCTGAATCTTCTACATATTTTCTGCCATCTAGTACTGGACCAAATGATGTTCCAACATTGTTATCATAAGCAGCAGCTAAATACACACCGTTTTGATCATAGGCTAAAGATGCTGAATAGGCATTATCTTTATTATCAACTTTTTCGTTAGTATTTGGATAAGTAGTTACACCATCGTTATCATCTTTTTCAGATAAGACAACTGCTGCAATAAAAGTTAATGGCATGCCCACTAAAGTTGGTGATTTGTACGCAATCACATTATTGGCACGGGTCTCACCCATAACACCTGAGTTTTCTAAACTTAATGTAGCTGCATTGGCGTTAAAAACATCCGCATTACCTTTTGCCATTTTAAATGGGGTGTCATGACGACCGGCAATTAAAGTACCTAAAGTGTTGTGTGCTAAGCCGATATAGGTATTACGTGAAGTAAACTGGGTACGGTCATCATCTGGGCTTACACCGTATTCTAATTGATAAACCAAGTTAACAGTGTCAGTTAACTCCTCGCTACCTTTAAACCCAATACGTGATGCGTTTGAGTTTAGTTTCACTGTACTTTCGTCATTAGGTGCTGAAGTTGCAGTAGCATTGGCACGGTAGTTATCATCGTAATTCGTATCAGTGTAGTCAGCTGTCAAAAATACTTTACCATAAACAGTTGGAGCAGCATGGGCAGCAGAAACTGAAAGTGCAGCGACGGCTGTGGCTAAAAGTAATTTTTTCATAGGTCATCTCTATCAGGAAAAACAAATTTTAGATAACTGGTAGCTTGTCAGCACCACTACCTCTCCGAACAACCAAAGCAAGAAAATCTTTACTTTGATTACTATTAATAGCGTCAACTATTAATTGTATAAGTCTAGCAATAAAGTTTGAATATATTTACATTTTATTCGTACTAATTACTAAAAGCATACCTCTGAATACTAGGATAACAATTTTGAAATATTTTGCAATAGTTTTTTTAATTTTTTAATGGCTGTAAATTTATTTTTAATCTTAATGACATAATATTCTTTCTAGTATTAAATCATATTTTTTTTAATTAATTTTTAGCGTTAATGAAAATAAAAAAGCTAACTAAATAATTAGTTAGCTTTTACGATAAACTAAGAGCTAGATATATTAGAACTTGTATTCAATACCTGTACCTACAATCAAATCATCTTTGTTATTGTCACGGCTGATTTGCCCTGCATAGATGTGACCGGTTGTGGCTTTGTTGAATGCATATTCTCCACCAACTGCGATTTCATTTACATCAGCATCTTTTACGCCTTTTTCGTCAGTGGTATTAACATACTGTGCTTTAACTGCCCAAGGTGTTGCACCAACTTTATATTTACCACTAATTAGCCAAGATTTTTCATCTTCACTGGCTTTGTTAACACGGTTGTTGTTAACGATGCTATAATTATCGTAGTATTGGCTTTGTTGGTATAGAGCACCTAAAGTTAAGCCCGAAACCATATTCATTTTGCCCATATCTAAACCAGCAACCAAACGCCACGTATTATCAATCACGCCAGTATTTACATTGTTAGCACCCATGTCTTTGTCATAAGCACCGGCTAGATAAACACCATTTTTGTCATAGGCTAATAATGCAGAATAACCGTTATCTTTTACTTTTCTATCGCGGTAGACTGCAGGTTTTCCAGGAGTTTTAATTGTACCGTCAGCATTTTTAACAGCATCAGTCTTAGCGGTTACTAAAACGTCACCATCTGTATCAGTTTCAGATAAAGCAGTAGCTGCCATAAAACTCACTGGCATACCAACAATGACAGGTGATTGATATGCCAATGTGTTGTTAGCACGATTTTCACCTGAAACACCCGCGTTCGCCATATCAAATAAGGTGTCATTAAATACGTCAACTTTATTTTGTGCAAGTTTCAATGGGGTATCATTGCGTCCTACCAATACAGTACCCATCGTATTATGGGCTAAGCCTACATAAGTATTACGTGATTTAAATTGTTGGCTATCGTCATCAGGGTTGATTTGATATTCTAATTGATAAATAAGTTTAGTGGTGTCAGTTAAATCGTCGTCACCTTTAAAACCGATACGTGAAGCGTTTGAATTGAGTTTAAACGTATCTTCATCTTTTTTATTAGATGCGTCGTAGTCTGTACTAACATAATCTAAGGTTAAAAATGCTTTACCATATACAGTTGGCGCAGCATGGGCAGCAGTGATTGAAGCTAAAGCGATGGCTGAAGCGATTGCGATTTTTTTCATAAGGATTTCTCCACAATATCCTAGGTGAAACTACACAGATGCGTAGCAATTCTTTTGTATAGATAGATTTTGCCAACAATTTGTTACAAAACAATGAAACAGTTAACAGAATCTAAATTTAATTGTGAAATTAGAGTAATTCACTCTGAAACATTTTGCAATATTTTTATGCCATAAAAAAACCACCAGTTACAAATCTGATGGTTTTTTGAATGATTGATAGGTTTGATTTGCTAAAATCTAGTTAGCTTTGAGATTAAGACGGGCTTGATGTAACAATGGCTCAGTATATCCGCTAGGTTGTACTGTACCTTTAAAGATAAGATCACGCGCCGCATTATATGACCAAGTATTGTAGTCATTTGCCATTGGGATATAGGCTGGATCGTCTTTACTTTGCTCATCGACCATTTTTGCCATACGTTTGAGTACGTCATCCACTTGTTGTGGCGTCACAACCCCATGCGCTAGCCAGTTGGCAACGTGCTGGCTAGAAATACGCAAGGTAGCACGGTCTTCCATCAAGGCAACGTCATCAATATCTAGTACCTTAGAACAGCCAACGCCTTGGTCAACCCAGCGCGCTACATATCCTAAGATACCTTGAATGTTGTTTTCAAGCTCGGCAGTTTTTTGCTCATCTGTCCAGTTGGTATCCGTAGCAAGTGGCACGGTCAAAATGTCATCTAGCTTGGCAGGCTCGCGGTCTTTAATATTATCTAACACGTCCATGACGTTGGTTTCATGGTAGTGCATGGCGTGAAGCGTCGCGCCCGTCGGTGATGGTACCCAAGCACAAGTCGCGCCTGATTTTGGATGATTGGACTTGGTGGCAACCATTTCTTTCATGTTGTCAGGTTTTGCCCACATGCCTTTACCGATTTGCGCTTTACCAGGTAAGCCCAATTTGACGCCCATGTCTACGTTCCAACGCTCATAAGCATTGAGCCAATCGGTATTTTTCATGTCGTTTTTACGGACAAAGGGACCTGCTTTCATACTGGTGTGCATCTCATCACCGGTACGATCCATAAAGCCTGTGTTAATAAAGATAACGCGGTTTTTAGCAACGCGGATACATTCTTTTAAGTTAACGGTAGTACGGCGCTCTTCATCCATGATACCGACTTTTAAAGTATTCTCGGGTAGGTCTAACGCTTTTTCTACTGCAGAGAATAAATCTACCGTAAATTGCACTTCTTCTGGACCGTGCATTTTTGGTTTTACGATATACATTGAACCTGTGCGTGAATTGCTTAAGCTGTTTTTACCCAAAATATCTGGCAGGCTACACAGTGGTGTGATTAGCGCATCCATGATACCTTCATAAATTTCTTCTTGTTTGCCTTCAAAATCGACTAAAATCGCGGGGTTGGTCATCAAGTGACCGACGTTACGAATCAGCATCACTGAACGACCGTGCAAGGTGATTTTACCACCATCTGGCGCGGTGTATTCACGGTCAGGGTTCATGGTACGGGTGGTTTGTTTGCCATTTTTTTCAAAGCTATCTTTCAGGTCGCCTTTCATCAAGCCAAACCAGTTGCGATATACTTCTACTTTCTCTTCGGCGTCAACGGCAGCGACTGAGTCTTCACAGTCTTGAATGGTGGTAACCGCGGCTTCCATCAAGACATCTTTGATGCCTGCAGGGTCATCTTTACCCACATGGCTTGATGGGTCGATTTGGATTTCGGCATGTAGGCCGTTGTTTTTCAGTAAAATACCCGTTGGATTTGCCGCATCGCCTAGGAAACCTGCGAATTTTTCTGGCTGGGCTAATGAGGTAGTTTTGTCACCTTGGACTATCACTAATTTACCGTCTTCAACTTTAAAACCGGTAACGTCAGCATATTTGCCCTCCGCTAAGGCAAAGTTGCTATCCAAGAAGTTTTTGGCGTATTTTACGACTTCGCCGCCACGAACAGGGTTGTAGCCTTTGCCTTTTTCTGCGCCATTGCTCTCATCGATGACATCGGTACCATATAGCGCATCATACAAGCTGCCCCAACGCGCATTCGCTGCGTTTAGCGCATAACGGGCATTGCGTACAGGTACCACCAACTGTGGGCCTGCGATATGGGCGATTTCGTCATCCACGTTTTGGGTTTCAACCAAAAAGTCATCGCCTTCTGGGACGATGTAGTTGATGTCTTTTAAAAATTGGGTATAGGCGGCTTTGTCGATTTGACCGTTGCTAGCGGGGTTTTTGGCATGCCAGTCATCGATTTGGGTTTGAATCTCGTCACGTTTTGCCAACAATGCTTTATTACGGGGTTGGAATGCTTTGACAATTTTTTCAAATTCTTGCCAATATTTTTCGTTATCGATGCCCACGACTGGCGTAACTTCATTGGCAATGAAGTTATAAAGCTGTGTATCAATCGCTAGACTACCCTTCTGAACGCGTTCTGACATGGCATTTTTCCTTATGTTTTGACCTAAAATAGCAAAAAATTCACATTTGATTATACGAACATCATTTATAAAAATAAAGAAATAAAAACTATTTATTTTTTAAATAATCGTTATATATAAATTTTTGTGCCAAGGGTTTTATTACTGATTTTTGGTAAAATATCACTTTATTAACGTGTCAATAAGTGAGTAATTCTTTGTCAAATTCCGCTCTTATCAATACCCCACTACAAACGGACGGCAGTTTTGATGAATTAGCCGTCATCGACTTGGATAACGATAACTCTGTCTATCAGCCAAAGCCCATTGATATCACCCCTGTTTTGGCGTTTTTGGGTAGTACGACGTCGGATAAATGGCTAAAAGCTGCGATGGCAGATTTGCCGACTATCATCCAAGATCATGCCAATTGTGAAAAAAAAGCCGCAGGCACTGCGATGAATTTGATTTTTCGCTATATGTCGCATACTGAGCTGCAATTAAAGCTTGCTCAGCTGATTCGAGAAGAAATGCTCCATTATGAGCAAGTGATGGGATTGATGGCAGAGCGTGGACAAGCGTGGCAACATATTGCTGCAGGTCGCTACGCCGCAGGTATGCTCAAACATAAACGCACTTACGAGCCGCAAGCGATGATAGACACTTTAATTATTGGTGCTTTCATCGAAGCCCGATCTTGTGAACGTTTTTGGGCACTGTCACAAGTGATTGAGGATGAGCGTTTGGCAAAATATTATCGCTATTTGCTAAAATCAGAAAGTCGTCATTTTGAAGATTATTTGGCATTAGCGCAAAGTATCAGTGACGAGCCAATTGATGCGCGGGTGGCGTTTTTTCGTCAAGTAGAAACGCAGCTCATCAATGAACCCGATGATGAATTACGCTTTCATAGTGGGGTACCCAGTTGGATTGCATGAGGTTGGATTGCGTGAGATTTTCATAGACTGTAACGATAAAAAAAGCTAACCATCAAATGGGGTGGATGGTTAGCTATTACAATTTAATCCTTAAACTGATTCACTGCCACTTACTGTCACTCACTACCAACGCTTGGAATAGAGCCATCAGGATTTATAGTGCGTTTTTGGGCATTTTCTGGGGTAGTATAAAGATTGCGCTCATTAATGGTGTCGCTTTTTAGCTGTTCATTACCAACCGCGTCACCGCCAATAGTATGTTCATTGACATTATCATCGAACGCTTGTCCCGGTTGGTCACGACGATCGACGAACTCGGCGGATTTATCGCCTAAATTGACGTGTTTGGTTTGTGCTTCTGGTGAATTCATGGTCATTCCTTTTTCGTTATCAACCCAATTAAATGCTTAAACTTAATGATATCGAAAATTAGTGATCTCGGTCGATATCTACACTACCATCTGATAACGTATGAAGTGAATTTTCTGCATTGAGATTGGCTTGGGCAGTTTGCTGTAATTTCTGCGCCTCTTCCTCAGAAATACGTGCTACATTTTCATCCGATAATTCGCCATTCGCCACGTCTTCTGCGGATTGGACTTTTACCGCCGCTTGTGGGGTATTATCAAAAATATCGGGCGTTTCCATTGACGGCGACATGCCTGTGGTCAATCCATCACCCGATTGGTGGGTGACACTGTCTTCTACTACAACGGCTTGTGGGGTCACGGCGACACCTGTTTTTGGATCTACAATCTCTACATTATTTTGATTTTGCATTTTTTATTCCTTTAATTAATTGTTATCGCTCAATTAGTTATTATTTTTGTAAGTTGAGCTGTATAAATTAGTCAATCAAAATTTAATGATTAAACGCTTAGTATTCAAAAGTTTAACAATTAAAATTCTAGTGGTTGTCAGTACGCAATGACTCGTCAATAAACGGGGTGTTTTCACTTTTGTCTAAGTCTTGTGGTTCACCTTTCACACTATTTTGTTTGTCCAAGTTTTCTGATAATTGACTGGGATCCACATTTTCTGTCGCTTTTTGAATTTCGGTTTGGTTGCTTGGTTGATTCTGTTCTTGGTTTTGTGCTTGATTCTGTGACATGGTAATTTTCCTTATGTTTTTTATTAGTATAAATTCAAGTCAAAGATTTTAATCAAAGACTTTTAAATAGAGCGCGATTAAATTTATGTAAAAAAAATAGCCAATTCAATCGCTTTCATACTTTTACTTTTATAAGTTCGATAGTAGCAAATAACGCCAGTTTGTGATAAGTGTTCGCGTAACAAGCTGTTATCACTATGTGATAAGTGTTTAGCTGTGTGAAATTTTGGCAGATTTATTACCATTCGGTAAATTTTGAACGCTGGGTGTAAATCAGCGCATTCATCAACAAAAAAACCGCCATCTTCTGTAGATAGCGGTGCAATTGACTCAAACTTGTGATTAGCAAAATTAGCCTTTTCTAGTGATTTTGGCTAATAAATAATCTTGTGCCGAGAATGCTGCTTCACCTTCACTAGGGGTAATCGCTCGCCATGTGCCTTTGGCATCAAGCTCCCATGCATTGACATTGTCTTTTAGGTAATTGTGCAAATCTTCCATAATGCGTTTGAAGACGACGGGGTCTTCAATGGGAAAAGCCACTTCAACACGGCTAAATAAATTGCGATCCATCCAGTCTGCACTGGCGCAATATAAACGGTAGGTACGTTTGCCATTAGCATTGGGATTTTGATGCCCATTGGCAAAATAATACACGCGGGTATGCTCCAAAAACCGCCCAACGATAGAGCGCACGGTGATGTTGTCGGATATGCCGGGTAATTGCGGACGAATACAACACATTGAACGAATAATCAGATTGACTTTAACGCCTGCTTGCGATGCTTCATATAGCTTGTCAATCAGTAATTTTTCGGTCATCGCATTGACCTTGATGATGATGTGCGCCTCTTTGCCTGCTTTGGCATGAGCAATTTCGTTGTCGATAAAACCCATGAGTCTGTCATGTAAGGTGAAGGGGGCATGCAGTAGTTTTTGCACTTTGGCTGGCTTGCCCATGCCCGTGAGTTCGTTAAATATTTTATGCACATCTTCGGTGATTGCTTCATTGGCGGTAAATAGACCATAGTCGGTATAAGCTTTGGCATTGCCCGCATGGTAGTTGCCTGTGCCCAAATGCACATAGCGGCGGATTTTATCTTCCTCACGGCGCACAATCATCATCAGCTTGGCGTGGGTCTTGTATCCGACGATGCCATACACCACCACTGCCCCAGCCTGCTGCAGAAAGTTTGCTACTTCGATGTTGGATTTTTCATCAAAGCGCGCACGCAGCTCAATCACCGCAGTGACTTCTTTGCCTTTACGGGCAGCTTCGGCCAGCGCTTGGACAATTTCAGAGTTTGTCCCCGAGCGATAAAGGGTCTGTTTGATGGCTAATACACGGGGGTCATTGGCGGCTTGGCGCAAAATGTTGACCACAGGTGAAAACGAATGAAACGGATGATGCAGCAAGACATCTTGCTTACGAATGACATGGAACACGTTTTCATTTTTATCCAAGCTATCACGGCGAAACGCTTTGGGAATGGCATGATTAAACGGCTCATAACGCAAATTTGGGATTTTAAAATCAAACAACAAACGCGTCAGATTGACAGGACCATTGACACGGTATAATTGCTCTTGGCTTAAACCAAACTCATCAAGTAGATAATCCACCATCGGCTGTGGGCAATAGGTGGTCACTTCTAAGCGCACTTTGGCACCAAATCGGCGGTTCTCTAACTCACCTTCCAACGCTTTCGCCAAGTCTTCGACATCATCGGATAAATCTAAATCGGCGTTACGGGTCAAACGAAATTGGTGGCAGCCTGTGACCGTCATGCCAGGGAATAAGTCTTCGATATGCCCGTGAATCACTGCGGTGAGCATGATGTGATGTTCTTTACCGCCTGTCAGTTCATTGGGTAAGCGAATAACCCGCGGTAAGCTTCGGGGTGCAGGGACAATCGCCATGTTAATATCGCGACCAAAACCATCTTTGCCCTCTAAGCCCACCATAAAATTCAAGCTTTTATTCACCAATCTAGGAAAAGGATGTGCAGGGTCAATACTAATCGGCGTCAGCACGGGCGCGACTTGCTCAGCAAAATATTTTTTTACCCAGGCGGCTTGCTCTTGGGTCAATTCATCACGTTTTAGATAGCGAATGTCTTGCTCCGCCAGTGCAGGCAGAATTTCATCGTTCAAAATACGGTATTGCTCATCCACCGCATGATGAGCGATTTTAGAGATATATGACAAAACCTTACTGGGGCGCATACCATCGATACTGCTCACCACGTCGCCCATTTGTACTTTTTGCATCAAGCCTGCGACACGGATTTCAAAAAATTCATCTAAATTGGATGAAAAAATGATCAAGAAAAACAGTCGTTCAAGCAGTGGGTGGCGAGGATTGGTGGCTTGGGCGAGTACCCGCTGATGAAACTGTAACAGTGACAATTCACGATTAAAGTACAGCTCGCTATCGTTTTGTTGATATTCAAACACGTTTGGGTAGCAAATGCTGTTAAAGCCTAGTATCGGATTGATTTGTGATACATGCTCTTCGCTGGGTTGGTCTTGTTTGGCAGTGTTTGGCATAGCACAGTCCTTTTATGGTCAAGCATTTTTAACAGTGTAAAGTTAACAATATAATGATAAGCGTGTAATGATACATGAGTTTCTTGACTATTCCGTGTCGGGCAAATCTGCCGCCCCCATGCGCCGTAGAATAATTTGGGTTTTGTTAAGCAGGCGGCGGTCGTTACGGTTGCCTTCAAAATATTTGGGATTAGGTAGCATAGCAATCAAAGATGCGGCTTGTCGCTTGGTCAAATGCGCTGCCGACTTATGGTAGTAGTGCTGAGCGGCTGCTTCAATGCCATACACGCCTTTACCAAACTCTGCGACATTGAGATAAGCAAGCAAAATCCGCTCTTTGGTCCACATGTTTTCAATCATCAAGGTAATTAACGCTTCTTCGCCTTTGCGAAAATACGAGCGATTGGGGTATAAAAATAAATTCTTGGCAAGCTGTTGGCTAATGGTTGAGCCACCCGCGCTGATAGCCCCCGCTTTTTCATTTTTCTTAATCGCATTCTCAATGCCCTGCACATCAAAGCCAGCGTGATTGACAAAGTTGGCATCTTCGCTGGCAATCGCCGCGCGTTTTACATTCACCGAAATTTGATTGTCATCTACCCAGGTCTGGCTGACAGGGGCAAAATTGCCCAAGCGATACAGTATCATGAACATACTGTTGTTGATAGGCTGGGTTTTCCAGACAACCAATAAGGCTGCAACTATTACATGAAACGCAACAAAACAGGCAATGACTATGAGCAAAATGCGCTTGACCCAGCCACCAAACCCGATACCACGGTTGGTGGGTGGTAAAGCTGTGTTGACAGGTTTGGGCTTTATCGACATTTTGGTAGCGGGTTTCTTGGTAGCGGGTTTGGTCACGGTGTATTCCTAGCGGCGGGGGCAAAAGCAGCGATGGCTTAAGCCAAAAATATAACGTATTATGGCATTTTTGGCTATATGCTAAGGCAGAATATGTCCGACTTCGACGCCCAAAACATGACAAATCCGCACGATCACATTATGGCTGACCCAACTACTTGGCGATTATATGGCACAGTCGGGTGTCATCTGTGTGAAATCGCTGAAAGCTTATTGCGTCAAGCACAAGCCGTTGCCGATATACGCTGGCAGTCGATTGATATTGCCGAGTTACCAGAACAAGAGATGCTGGAATTTGCTGATAAAATACCTGTGCTAGTTACCGCTAACAAGACCTTATATTATCCTTTTTCCATCATGGATATTATGGCGTTAAGCTGACAAACCAATATAGATTATTGGCATAATATTAAAACTTTAATTCATTATGTCTTGGCAAATTTTTTTATCATCAACGCCATGCCACTAGCTGCGGATTTTCTTGGGCAGTGGCACGCGCTGAGGTCAAGATGCGCTCAAAGCCATTAATTTCCCGCGCTTCAAGACACTGCTTCTTTCCCACCTGCTTCATCGTCAAAGAAATGGTAAGGTAATGATTAGTAGTTTAACGATTAGCGGTTTAACGCTTAGGGGATACCTGCGTCCTCTACCTTCTTTTGGCTCAGGATAAAAAATAATTCGCTACCCTGTCTGGGCTTAATTGAATTATAGCAAGGCGCCAGTTTATCAATGGTGAAAAACTGCTGAAATAATGTTTCATATTCTTGCTTGTCGCCACCAAACGGTGGATTGCTTTCAAAATGCTTATCTAGCAACACGCCCACCAATTTACCCGTGGGTTTGAGGAGCTTTTGCATTTGCTTGGCATAATCGCTGCGTCTACTGGGGTCAATCGCGCAAAAAAACGTCTGCTCAATAATATAATCAAACTGATACTGCGCAGGCTCTAAGCCAAAAAAATCCGCTTGTAGTAGGTGCGCTTTGGGAAAACTGGGATAGCGCTTGGCAAAATTATCCAAAGGGAGCTTGGCAAAATCCACCACACAAACATGGCTAAAACCTTGTTCGTGAAGATAGCCTGCTTCGTAGGCGTTGCCCGCCCCAGGGATTAAAATCTGTACCGATTTACTCACGCCGTTGTCGAGTAAATGCTCGATATAGGCTTGCAGGGGTGGCGAAATTTTACCGATGTCCCACCCAGTGTAGCCATCATCATAGCGTTTTTGCCAAAATTCGGCGTCGTTGACCGAGTGTTCAGTTAGCGTGTTGTTATCTTCCATGATTGCTGCTCCTGATAGTTTTTTAGGCTTTTCGAATGGTTAAAATTTGCTCGCTACGACCAAATGCACCGTGTGCGTCATGTAGCACGCTACTGGTCAGACCCACGCCATCGCTCCCAAATTGTTGCACAGTCTCAAGTCCCAGCCAACGCCCAACAGGCATACGGTGCAGATGGATTTGCAAATCTAAATTGGGGAAAAACCATTCAATGGTATTGGGTTGATGAATGCGCGGTACCACGCCATTGGCGGTATCGACCATACCCATCAAATGCACAAAGTCGGATGTGGGCGGTACTTGACCGTTTTCTTCGACCATGTCGATATCGGTATTGATCCACACGATGCCATCGCCTTGGCGGTTATCGGGGTCAGCTTTAAGATAAATACTGTCGATATAGCCACCACCCCAATGCTTCATGCCGTCCCAGTTCGGATAGCTTTCTGGATGACCGATTCGCTCATCTTCCAGCCCAGCAATCTCTGATGTGTCGCTGGTTTGCATACGCCACGCGCGGGCAACGATACAGGTTTTGCCATTGGCCGCCATTGTGGTTTCGATCAGTTCGATAGTGCGACCCGGACGGATGATGTGGGTGGTCACGCTAACATCGCCAAAATAAATCAGCCCAAAAATATCCAGACTGATGCGCCCGATACGCATGTCACTGCGCGGTTTAAATTGTTCAAGCTCGTAAGCCAACAGTCCGGTCGCTGCCGCCATGTGTTGTTCGTTGTCATTCCATGCGCCTTGGCAGTGGATATTGCAGCGGTAGTTTGATGTGGTGATATCATCGGTCATGGTGCGGTCAAGCAGTGTGTAATAGCTATTGCCCATAAAGTTCCCTTTTGTTCCTAAAAATTGGTTGTGCCTAAAAATTAGTTGTGTCTAAAAATTGGTTGTGTCTAAAATTGCCAAAAAATTGTAGCACATTGGCTACCGGCTATTGGTGGAATTTTTGCAAAGTTGCCGCCATGACAACCCCCAAAACTTCGCACTTGCTTAGCATACACCCGATTTGCATCTGCCAAAATCTATCCAGCTTCTGCCAATGAATGAGTTTGAAATGCTTAACGATTAGCCGCCAAAAGCCAGTATAATATGCGGATAATATAAAATTTTTTCCTGTATTTTGACACTATCTTATATTTTGATACTCGCCTGTATTTTGACAGCATATTTTAACAACATAAAGATAAGTAATCCTATGACTGCAACTGCCTTACTTGATACCGATCACATCAACATCGACAAGCCGCCGTTTATCTTGGTGGACGGCTCGTATTATATGTTCCGCAATTTTCATGCCTTGCCTGTCACCATGCAAACTACCCAAGGCTTGCACACCAACTCCATCCGCGGCACGCTCAACGCCCTCAAAAAACTGATGGAAAAATACCGCCCGACGCACATGGCGGTGGCGTTTGACACCAAAGCGCCGACCTTTCGCCACAAGCTTTCCCCCATTTATAAAGGCGACCGCCCAGAAATGCCCGCCGAACTTGCCGAGCAAATCCCTTACATTCACAAGATGATACAAGCGATGGGCATACCGCTACTCGCTATTGAAGGCGTAGAAGCTGACGACATCATCGGCACACTCGCCCACCGTGCTTGCTTAGAAGGTCATCATGTCATCATCTCCACAGGCGACAAAGATATGTGCCAACTGGTCAATCCCTGTGTCATCGTGGAAAACAGCTTTGATGACAAACGCTATGACATCGCAGGGGTCAAAGACAAATTTGGCGTCGAGCCCCGTCAAATCATCGACTATCTCACCCTCATGGGCGACGCATCGGATGGTATCAAGGGTGTCGCAGGCATCGGCGCAAAAACCGCGCAAAAACTGCTTGAGCAATACGACAGCATTGACAATATCCTTGCCAATGTCGACCAGTTAAAAGGCAAGCAACAACAAACCTTTTTGCAAAGCACCGACAGCATTGCGCTGGATAAACGCTTGGCGACCATTATTACCGACCTTGATATCGTGCCTGACTGGGAGACTTTGCGGCTACCAACTGACCCAAGTTTTAACATAGCAGAAAAACGCGCAATTTTTACCGAACTGGAATTTAAAAGTGAAATAGCGTCGCTCAACCATCCGTTTCACCCATCAAATAACGGCAATTTTAAAGCTGCTGAGCCTGCTCAAAATGCTGTGGTCGAAGCGATTAAAACTAGCCAAGCTAGCAAAAATACTGCCAACAAGCAGTGGCATACTGTCACCACCCAAGCCGATTTTGATAAATTAATCCAATGCCTTGGCGCATCAAAGCATTTTGTCATTGATACCGAAACCACCGATGTGAATTGGCAACATGCCGAGCTTGTCGGCTTGTCGTTTGCGCTGCAATCGCATGAAGCCTATTATGTGCCTGTTGCCCACGTTGATGAGATGGGCAATCGGATTGAACAACTTGCCCGTGAGGATGTTTTAGCCCAGTTAAAACCGATTTTACAAAATCCACAAATCGGCAAAATCGGTCAGCATTTAAAATACGACGCGCATATTTTGGCAAATTACGATATCAACTTAATCAACGAGCCAAGCAACTGGGCGATGGACACCATGCTTGCCAGTTATGTGATTAATGCTGTTGCCACCCGTCACGGTATGGACGACTTGGCACGTCACTATCTACACACCCAAACCATCACCTTTGAAGATGTGGCAGGCAAAGGCGCCAAGCAAATCACCTTTGACAAAGTCCCTTTAACCGTGGCAAGTGACTACGCCTGTGAAGACGCCGATATCACCTATCAGTTATTTGAACTGTTTAGCGAAAAACTCAAAGCAGAACCGAACAACGCCAAGCTACTCCATGAACTAGAAATCCCTGTTGCCCAAATCCTGTGCCAAATGGAGCATGACGGGATTTTGCTCAATAAAGGGTTTTTGGGGGAACTATCCGCGCGTTTTGATGAAAAAATCCAAGCACTTGAAACAGTCGCCTTTGCGCAAGCCGGCGAAACCTTTAACCTTGCCAGTCCAAAGCAATTGGGTGAAGTGCTGTTTGACCGCTTAGGCATTACAGGTGGTAAAAAAACCAAAACCGGGCAATACTCCACCAGTGAAGCAGTGCTTGCCACCATCGACCATCCGCTGATTGAAACCGTGCTTGAGCATCGCAGTCTGTCTAAGCTTAAAAGCACCTACACAGACGCGTTGGCAAATGTGGCAGACAGCAACGACCGTGTGCATACCAGTTATCATCAAGCGTTGACAACCACAGGACGGTTGTCCTCGACTGAGCCGAATTTGCAAAACATCCCGATTCGCACTGATACTGGGCGGCTCATTCGTGGCGCGTTTATTGCCCCAAAAGGTCGCAAATTGCTATCGGCGGACTATTCGCAAATCGAGCTTCGGCTGATGGCACACTTTGCCAATGACCCTGTGCTCATCCGCGCGTTTCAGGAGGGGCATGACATTCACCGCGCCACCGCCGCTGAGATTTTGGGCAAGGCGTTTGATGATGTGACGAGCGAAGAACGCCGCCAAGCCAAAGCGGTCAACTTTGGGCTACTCTATGGCATGAGTGAATTTGGGCTTGCCAAGCAGTTGGGCTTTACTCGCCAGCAAGCGCAAGACTATATCAAGCTATACTTCGCCCGCTACCCTACGGTGCGTGCTTATATGCAAGCCACCCGCACGGCTGCGCAAAACCAAGGCTATATCACCACGATTTTGGGGCGTAAGCTATTCACCCCCGATATGCAGCACCCCAACCGCGGCGTGCGCCAAGCGGCAGAACGCGCGGCGATTAATGCGCCACTACAAGGCTCAGCTGCCGATATCATCAAACTTGCCATGATTGCGGTAAATGAGGTATTGCCAAAAGAAAACGCTAAAATGCTACTACAGGTGCATGATGAGCTGGTGTTTGAAGCGGATGAGGATAAAGCCGAGGCGATTGCCGAGTTGATAAAAAACGCCATGCAAGATGTGTTGTCAAAAACCGCTAAGGAAAAAGGCTGGGATGTGGATTTTGCCGTGCCGCTGGTGGTTGAAGTGGGCATTGGTGATAACTGGGATGAGGCGCATTAAGCTTTATTAGTAGTTGAGTAAACCGATTGGCTCAATCCGAATTTGTCAGTTATACTTTGAGAAAAGCGAATAAGGAGAGAGACATGGCGCAAATTGTTTTAACCCTTGATGATGAGGTACTTGAGCAAGTTTTGCACCAAGCCAAAGCGGAAAACTTGTCGTCTACTAGTTGGCTTGATAAGCTAATCAAACAACGTGCTGGGATGCTTAATCAGCCTAATAATAGTAATAATCAATGGTCATCTAACGTGCAAGAATTAGCAGGGGCGTGGCAGGATTTTCCGACTTTGGAAGACATCCGTCACTCAATGAGCCAAGACGTGCATAGAGAGCCGTTATGAAGTATTTACTGGACACCAACACTCTTATCTATTATTTCAAAGGCTTAGGCAACGTCAAACAGCGATTATTGGCTTGTCAGCGAAGTGAGATTGTTTTGTCGAGTGTGGTTTATTATGAATTGCAAGTTGGAATTTTAAAATCTACCAGTCCGCAAAAGCGTATTGCCTTATATGCCATGTAGTTAGACTTGGTTTCGGTTGTTGAAGTTGAAAATGCCGTTAATTCATTGACCGATTGTGCAAAAACTGATTGTTCTGCTTGCTCAAGCCGTTTTTGCAAGATATCGTTTGGGGTAGATTGGATTTCTTAAACTACGGTATTTAAAATTGACTTTTTAACCATTATCTAATTCCTTGCAAAACATCTCTAAGTTTAAGTTACTAATATCTAGTAATTAATAATTAATTTTCAACCAACATAATTTATAGCATCTTGCAGGAGAGTTAAATCACAATTTTTTGCTAGTCTATTCATCAGTGATGGATTTGTAATATTCATTTTTGCTGATGATTGTGCCCTTTTTTTTAACAAAGGTAAGATATAATCCTTACCTGAAACTATGCTTAATTTATTAGCTAGTGAATTATTAAACTCTTCTACTACTTCATTACGTGTTGATATATATTGGCTATATCCTGCAATAGTTATAACAGAGTTTTTAACAAACTGTATTCTCTGCTGAAATTTGTTCTCCTCTAGAACACCTCTATTACACGATAATAGATATGTAACATCAAAACTCACGGTTGCAAGTTCAGGATACAAAATTTTTGCAACTTTATACTCGATAAATAATTCAAACAATTTTTCCTCATTTTTCACTAGCCAATCGTTGTAATCAAAATCTTTTACAATTTCGATATATGTTTTATTACTGTCTTCATCATCTAAAATATTAACTAGAGCATTTACATCACAAAGAATGTTTTCTAAACAATAACAAGGAAGACGAAAAAAACCTTTTGTATTTTGAACATCATTTTTGGTTAAAAACATTAAATCACCGTCAATGACATATAATAAAGGTCGTGAGCTTATTTCTTGTTTAAACTTATTTATCACTTTATCTCTTCCGCCTAATGGGAAGATATTATCTACTCTAAATTTACCTTCAAATAATCTAGAAAATAGAATTTTAAATATTTTTTCATAGCCTCTCTTAGTATCTTCAACGTAAATATCTATGTCATTATACTCAGTATAGAAAACAGATTTTGCAAAGTTTCCTTCAAAACTTCTTTCAGGTATATCAACCATTCTTTCTACATCCTACTGCTTTATCTTTACGACCTGCGACTATCTCTGGTGAATGTGTTGCAAGAATAAACTGATTCTGTGAATCCAAATTAAATAATGTTTCAGAAAATCTTTCTTGCCATCTTAAATGTAATGATAATTCAGGCTCATCAATAACAAATATTTTTCCTTTATTTGGATTTTCATTAATAAAAACATGAGCAAAGATGATTAGCAGTTGTTTTTCTCCAGAAGATAACCCATCAATAGATGATTTTATACCATTTGGTCTTTTAATTGTCATGTGACCAACTGCATCAACTGAGAGTTCTTTATGAGATTCTTTGTAGAAATCATTTACTGTATTCAAAAAATTATTAATTGGCTCATAAAGTTTATCAACAGTAGATTTATGATTATCAATAATTTCTACAATACTTGCTATCCTTTCGATTTGAGATTTATTTAAAAGCCATTCTATCATGGCATATTCTTTAACTTTTTCATTTTCAAAAGATTGAAAAAATTGAGTAATAGAATAAAAAAATTCATCCAGCTGTCTAGCAATTTTTGAGTCTTCTCCAACTATGTTAAAAATTGCTTCACGTATTTCATTCTTCCTATTAAGTAAACTTTGTTTCTCTTGAATATAATGTGAATCAATAATTAGTGAATCACTTGAATCAAGCTTTGTGTAAGTGAAAATTGATTTAAGAATTTCATCACGAAGAACCTTTGACTGCCTATCATCCCTGTTTCTTATATTTCTATACTTATTTTGAACCAAAATTGCAATATCCATTAGACTGGTATTACTGGAAGCATTCATAAAATCTTTTGGATAGCTTCTATCTAATCTATAACCTTGTTTGTAACTAGAAATAACTTTTTCAATAAAATAAGATTTTTCATCTTCTAATGACTCAATTCTTCGGTCTAGCCCAAGAAAAATTGGACTCTCAATTCTATTTAAAAACTTTAGAACTCCATTTTCTGAATTTTTTAACAAGACTTTTTCAAGAAAATCTTTTAATTTTTCTTCTATACTTATAGAGTTTTCTAAATCTTTTGAAATAAATTCAATTGGTATTACCAGTATTTCTTTGACTTCATCGCAAGATAAGACGAGACTATCCTTGGTACGATTAGCAGATATAGCAATATCCCTATCTTTCCGCACTTTAGAGTTTTCAAATATTAAAATACAATCGTCAAAAGGTATTAAAATTAAATCCTTGAAATTTGGTCTAAGTAGAGCATTTATTAGTTTTAGAGCTGTAGTTTTACCAGAGCCATTACCACCTACTAAGAAGTTAATATCATCATTAAAATTAATATCAAAATCTAGATAACCATAAACTTTTTTCGCAATAAACTTTTTTATTTTCATTTTAATACCTTTCGAACAATTTTAAGAATTAAATCGCCTTTAACTGCTCAATTTGCTTATTCATTTCCGCCAGTTGCGTATCCATTTCCGCCAGTTTCGCTTTCTCGCTTTCCACCACATTGGCGGGCGCTTTACTCACAAATGCTTCATTAGACAGCTTACTACGCAGACTTTCTGCTTGTTTGGTAATTTTTTCTTGCGCTTTGGCAAGGCGATTAAGCTCCGCCGTTGGGTCAATCAAGCCTTTCATCGGCACGAGCACTTTTAACTGCCCGACCATACTTGATGACGACAACGGTAACTCTTTATCAGCGCCGTCACCCGCATTCACAATAGTCAGCGTATCGACTTTGGCAAGCGATTTAAACTGATTTTCAATACGGCTAAGACGGGCGGTTTCCTCATCGCTGATGTTATCAAGTAGCACAGGCAGACGCACCGCATTGCCAAGCTTCATCTCACCACGGATGTTACGAATCGCCCCAATCAGCGCTTGTAGCCACGTCATGTCATGCTCAGTCTGTAGGCTGATTAGGCTGTCATCCGCTGTTGGGAAGGCAGCAGTCATGATACTGTCAGTCGCTTTTTTATCGATGATAGGCGCAATGGTCTGCCAAATGCTCTCGGTGATATACGGCATAATCGGATGGGTAAAGCGCATGGCGACTTCAAGGCAGTTGAGCAGCACATAGCGGATTTGGGCTTTACGCTCAGCACTCACCGATTCATCGTTTAGGCTCGATTTGGCAAGCTCGACATACCAGTCGCAGTATTCATTCCAGATAAACTCATAGATATCTTGGCTCACCAAGTCAAAACGGTACTGGCTCATGTGCTCATGGATGGCTTTCACCGTGGAGTTTAGACGGCTCATAATCCACTGCTCTGGCAATTCCCACAACTCGGTATTGGCGGTTTTGTCGATGTTTAGCGCATTGCCGTCTTTATCGACACAGTTCATCAGCACAAAACGGGTGGCATTCCAAATCTTGTTACAAAAATTGCGGTTGCCTTCAATGCGCTTGAGGTCAAAATTGATATCACGCCCCGTACTGGCAAGCGAGGTAAAAGTAAAGCGCAGCGCGTCCGTGCCAAACGCAGGGATACCGTCGGCAAATTCTTTGCGCGTGGCTTTTTCGATTTTTTGCGCGTCTTTCGGGTTCATAAGACCTGTGGTGCGTTTGGCGACTAGGGTTTCTAAATCAATGCCGTCAATCAGGTCAATCGGGTCAAGTACGTTGCCTTTAGATTTGGACATTTTTTGCCCTTGTCCATCACGCACCAAGCCATGGACATACACCGTCTTAAACGGCACTTGCGGGTTGCCGTCTTTGTCTTTGATAAAGTATAGGGTCATCATCATCATACGGGCAACCCAGAAGAAAATGATATCAAAACCTGTGACCAACACGCTGGTTGGGTGGAAGGTTTTGAGTGCTTGGCTGTAGTCGTCAAAGTTTAGCTCACCTGTCCAATCCAGGGTGCTAAACGTCCACAATGCCGAGCTAAACCAAGTGTCTAGTACATCACTATCTTGGCGCAGCGCTAGGCTATCAGCAAGGTGGTATTTTTGGCGGACTTCTGCTTCATCACGCCCGACATAGATATTGCCCTCGTCATCGTACCACGCAGGAATACGGTGTCCCCACCAAAGCTGACGGCTGATACACCAGTCTTGGATATCGCGCATCCACGCCATATACATATTTTTGTACTGGGCAGGGACAAACTCGGTGCGCCCGTCTTCCACCGCCTCGATGGCAGGTTTTGCCAGTTTTTCGATGGACACATACCATTGGTCGGTGAGCCACGGCTCAACGATGGTGTTACTGCGGTCGCCTTTGGGCACTTTTAAATCATGCGGTTTGATTTCTTCAAGCCAGCCTTCAGCCTCGCTTTGCTCAACCATTTTCTTACGCGCGGCAAACCGCTCAAGTCCTGCATACTCGCTAGGCGTGGTCTCAAGCTGTGGCTCTTTGGTTTGCAAATCAGTAAAAATCTGCATCTCTGGCAAGATATGCGCTGAATTATCAAAGATATTAATCATCGGCAAATTGTGGCGTTTGCCTGTTTCGTAGTCATTAAAGTCATGGGCAGGCGTGATTTTGACACAGCCTGTGCCAAATTCCATGTCCACTGCTTTGTCATCGCCCACAATCGGCACAATGCGACCTGTAATCGGTAGCGTCACGGTTTGCCCGATAAGGTGCTGGTAGCGTGCGTCTTCTGGGTTCACGGCAACGGCGGTATCACCGAGCAAGGTCTCTGGGCGGGTGGTGGCAACGACAAGGTAATTTTTACCGTCTTGGGTTTTAGCATTTTTATCGGTCAAATAATAGCGAAAATGCCACAGTGAGCCTTTCTCGTCATGATTTTCTACTTCCAAATCCGACAAGGCGGTTTGTAGCTTAGTATCCCAGTTGACTAGACGTTTACCGCGATAAATCAGCCCATCTTCGTACAGACGCACGAACACTTCTTTGACGGCATTGGACAAGCCATCATCCATGGTAAAACGCTCACGGCTCCAGTCTACCGAGCTACCTAGACGGCGGATTTGGCGGGTGATGTTGCCACCACTCTCGGCTTTCCACTCCCAAATTTTTTCAAGGAACTTTTCACGACCTAAATCATGGCGTTTGATGCCTTGGGCGTTCAATTGACGCTCAACGACCATTTGCGTGGCAATCCCTGCGTGGTCGGTGCCTGGTTGCCAGAGGGTGTTTTCGCCCAGCATTCGGTGATAGCGCGTGAGCGTGTCCATGATGGCATTGTTAAAGCCGTGCCCCATGTGCAGTGAGCCTGTAACATTCGGCGGTGGCAGGGCAATAGAAAACGATTGTTGTTTATCATAGCTTGGCTGAAAGTAGCCTTTGTCTTCCCACACTTGGTACATGCCGTTTTCGACGTCGCTTGGGTTGTAAGCGTTTTCTAAAGACGTTAAGGCTTGGGCGATTTGATGTTGCGTGCTCATAGATGGTCAACTTTTGCAATAAAAAAGAAAGGAATGTCAAAAAGGTAATTAACGGATTTTACCGTAAATTGCCTAGATTGTAGAGTATTTTGTGGGTAAGATAGCGGTTGATAAAATAATAAATGGGTTAATAACTCGTAAGGTTTGCGTTATGCACTTAGAATCTCTAAAGATTAAGAACTTTCGGATTTTGGAAGATGTGACAATTGAGAAATTGGGTCATGTGAATTTGATTGTGGGAAAAAATAATTCGGGGAAAAGTACCGTTCTTGAAGCCTTAGCTTTGTTAGCAAGTGGGTTTAATCCTGAAGTAATGCTATTTATTTCAAATAATAGAAATGTATATCGTCATCTAAATACAAAAGACACAGAATCTAAGGTATTTTCAATTGAAAATATTATAAGTAAATCTAATGAAGACCCCTTTTTGAATTGGACTTATATTGGAAATCAAAGCCATTATTTAACTTTTGGTTATGTTAAGAATGGTAAAAATAATAATTTGGACATAGATAGAGAAAAAGGATATTCATTTACCTATTTTATTGATGATAGAAATTTTATGAACTTTGAAGTCAAAGCTATAAGTAATAGAGCTTTATTTATGGATATGTCCGAAAATTCACATCATATGAAAAAGAAAGCTTTTAATTTTGGTTATATCACTACTAATAACATTGACTTAAATTTGTTTGCTTCTTCATGGGATAAAATTGCATTAACAGATGATGAAAATTTAGTTTTGGAAATGCTTAAGTTGATTGATAGCGATATAACTAACTTGGCTTTTCTAAGTTTGGTGGATTCTGAAACAAGAATACCATTTGTTAGACTTAAAAATATTGAAAGAAGAATACCATTACATCAAATGGGTGATGGAATTTTCAGACTATTACAGATTATTTTAGAAATTCCAAAGTCAAAAAATAGTATCCTTTTAATAGATGAATTTGAAAACGGACTACATTACAGCGTTCAGCCCAAAGTTTGGGAACTTATCTTTGAACTCGCCCACCGCTTTAACATCCAAGTATTTGCCACTACCCACAGTTGGGACTGTATCGAAAGTTTTTCCCAAGTCGCCAAAGACCGCACCGACATGGAAGGCGTACTATTTCGCATGGGTCACAGCGTCCGCAAATCTGATAAAGGCAAACTTATCGCCACCGTATTTGATGAAGATGACTTATACAATCTAACCAAAATGAATATTGAGGTTAGATAATGATAAAGCACCTTATTGTTGAAGCAGAATCAGATAAATTATTTATCCAAACTTTTTTGCGTCATGAAAATCTAAACCTTCAATTAAACATTGACGTAGCAACACCCCAAGACCTTGAGCCAACCGCCTACACGACAAAACAAGCAGTATTGCAACAGCTGCCAAGGTTAGTAAAACTTTTAGAAACAGGACAAGTAAGCCATATTGGTATTTTGGTTGACATGGATTTTACTGATAAAACCGATATTAAAACCCAAAATCTACGGCAAATTAGCGAGCGATTAAACCCATTAGGATTTTATCAATTCCCACAACAAAATGATGAATTAGGTATTTATTTTGAAAATTTAGATTACGATAACCCAATTGGCGTTTGGCTAATGCCAAATAATCAAGATGAAGGCTATCTCGAAACTTGGATAAAAATGACGATGCCAACGAATGAACAAAATCATTTTGGACAAATCGAAAACTTTATCCATAGCCTTGGAACAAGCCATTTTAAAAATCCTACCACATCACTGGATAAAGCACGGATTTATACATGGCTTGCCACCCAATCAAAACCCACCCAAGATTTATCAAAAGCCTTGGCACTAGCTGACCCAAACACCGCTACCTACCAAAATTTTAAAAACTGGCTTATTACCACATTTGGATAAAGCAAAAAACCGCCATTTTAAAGGGCGGTTTTTATTAAAATCAATCCATTTTACCAGGCACAGGATTATCCAAAATTGTTTGGGTTTGTTTGGCGCGAAAATCACTGATTTTTTGCGCAAGCGTGCTATCACCAATCGCCAAAATTTGCGCTGCCAGTAGCCCTGCATTTGCCGCACCCGCTGCCCCGATGGCAAGCGTACCCACCGCCACCCCTTTGGGCATTTGCACGATGGATAGCAAACTGTCCCAACCGCTTAGGATGGAGGACTTGACAGGCACACCAAGTACAGGCAAATCCGTCTGAGACGCACACATCCCGGGCAGATGCGCCGCGCCGCCTGCCCCTGCGATAATCACAGACAGGCCGCGAGCTTTGGCAGTTTTGGCATAGTCAAACAATCTATCAGGGGTGCGATGTGCCGATACCACTTCACACTCAAAGGGCACCCCAAAATCCGCTAACATTTGCGCGGCGTTTTGCATGGTTTCCCAGTCAGATTGACTACCCATGATGATACCGACTTTGGCTTGACCTTGTGGCGATGGGATGGGTGGTGGTAGCTGGTGTGTCTGGGCGTTTGGCTGACTTGCTGACATGGAAAATTCCTTTTGCCAAAAAATTGACGGACTAAAAATAAAAAAACGTGCATGAAATGCACGGTTAAAACTTAATATAGCATGATTTTTTACCCTTGAAAATCAAAATCTATGAGGCAACTATATCACCACATTGGCGGGTACTCGCGGCTTTTGTTCAGGGGCAAATTTTTGATGACTAAGCATGGCCAGCTGCGTCTCAATCGTATCGCACATCATCCCTAAGGGCAATTCGTTTTCCCCCGTACCAAACGGCTCGCTGATTTCATCGACGATTTCATTGAGCGCCATAAAGGTGTAGCCGACAAAACTGACTACAAATGGCGTTACCCAGCCAATCGCATTGCCCAGTCCAAATGGCAGCATAAAGCAATACAGATACACAGTGCGATGCAGCAGCACAAAATAGGCATACGGAATCGGTGTGTTATTAATGCGTTCACAGCCCGCTTGGATATGGGCAATTTCACCCAAGGTGTTATCTAAGCTTTGCCACTGCCAAACATCGATTTTTTGCTCGGCTTGCCAGTTGGCGAGCATCTGCCCCATGATTTGGGTCAAGCGTAAGGCAATAAAGTTTTGCCCAACCACGGCTTGCTGTTCTTCAACCGTTAATAGCCGCTGCAGGTTTGCTGTATTATCCTCACTCCGCAGCTGTTGGCGTAGACTGTGGACAAAAGCGATTTGATGACGGATAAAGGCTTGTTTTTCCGCCATACTGACATTCGGCAGTGTCATCACTTGACGGGCGATGTTGCGACTTAGCCAAACCAGCGTGCCCCACAGCTTGCGCCCTTCCCAAAATCGATCATACGCTGCGTTATTACAAAACCCGTGGAAAATCGCAAGTGAGATACCGAGTATCGCAAACACCGAAGGATTGAGCGGTACAGGCTCGGTGGCGATATGGGTTTGATAAAAATAGATGAAAAAGGAGAAAATAAACAACAAAACTTGTGGCACAATCAGCCGTTTAAAGTACGAGCCTTGCAGCACAAATAGCATCTTTAGCGGCTCAATCGGACGTCGAATCATACCTAACCCATCTTAATCGTTTGCTCACTGGCTATCATTATTAGCCGTAAGCTTTAAACAAATATTTTAATTTATGTTACACCCAGTTTACCGTTTAGCTTTGGGTCAATGCTGATATTGAATAAAATTCGCTGAGCTCAAAGCCGGATGATCGGTATCAAATTGATAAGCCGTCAAAAACCCATCTTTGGCAGCAGAATAATCCACACAGACCACTTGATGACTAAGTAGCTCAGGCGTGCCATTGAGCCAATAATGCCCGACAAAAATAGGTTTGTCGTGGTCAAGACCAAACAAAATCTCAGCGCTCAGCGTGTCTTTAGGGATATGAATCAAATCCTCTTGACTGGCGCGCGCAATCTGGTGAATCGGCTGAAACGACAAACTAGGCTGCCACCACTGCACGCGTACATTTTTACGTTGATGACCTTCTTTATCGACCAAATGAATGCCTTCAGGTAGCGGTGCTTCCACACCTTTAAGCACTCTTTCCAGTGCCTCAAAAGGTGGCGTGCCTTCCTCACTGGTTTTTTGTAGCGCAACGGGCGTCAAGCGATTGTCTATCGTTAACAGCGGCTTTAACATCGCCATCGCATCACTGTCCCAACAAGCATGCACAAAACACGCATCATCCAATGCTAGCCACAGGGGTAATTCATAAAACCGCTTGAGCCAAAACTGGTGTAACTCACTGCCAAACCCTACTTCATCAAGAAACGCTTGATGCTGCGAGGTATGTCTATCATCATGTTGTCGTAAATATTGGCTTACATCGCGGGCATCGGGTGTGGCGTAAGCTAACGCATTATACTCGTGATTACCCATGACTGCGAGCGCTTGCTCGTGGTCAATCATCGCAAATACGATAGATAAGGTTTGCAGCTGTTGACTGCCCCGATCAATCAAGTCGCCGATAAAAATCGCTTGGTGATTGGGAGGTGCTTGAAAACACTGACCATTATCTTGATAGCCCAACTGCGTCAGTAACCCAATGAGCTTATCTGCCTGACCATGCACATCACCAATCACATCATAAATCATGTTTTTCACCTTCTACTGCTTTTTAAGACTTTACCTAACTAGGCAACTTGTAACTAGACAACCTGTGACTGGGCAACCTGCCACGCAATTTTTAGCCCCTATTTTTAGCCATTCAATGTTAGCCACCAAAGCCTAAAAATCTAGGGTGCATTAATTGGTTAAAAAAATGCGCCACAATACCGGGCTCAATGGCAATCGTGGCTAACATACCAAAAATACCACCTACCAAATGTGCCGAATGATTGATACTGCCGCGACCTTGCCCATCCGCCCACACACTATACGCCACATACGCCACCGCGAACACAATCGCAGGTACAGGAATCACAAACAGCAATAGTGTCGACCAAGGATTCATCAAGATATAGCTAAAAATTACTGCTGAAACAGCGCCCGATGCGCCTAGGCTGCTATAGCGAGGATTGTTCTTTTGTTTTAGATAGGTTGGCATAATCGCCACAACCAAAGCGGCAAGATAAAACAGCACAAACCCTAGACTGCCGAGTTTGGACATGAAAAAACCCTGTACCGCTTGTCCAAACGAATACAAAGTAAACATATTAAAAAACAAGTGCATGCCATCGGCATGGATAAAACCATGGGTGACAAAGCGATCGACTTGTCCACGCTGCACCGCAGGCGGATAAAAAATTAACCTTTGCATCAGTTGGGGTGATTGCCAAGCTAATAAACTGACAACTACCGTAATAATAATGATAAATAAAGTATGGTTAGAAAAAAGTGACATAACACCTCAAAATAGCAATAAATAATGATAAGTAGGATTATGATAAAGATAGCGGATTATCTCAATAAGCCAAATGTGAATTTATTGATATAGGTGCTACATAAATCTGCCTTGTAGTGTCACGTTCACCTTGTAGCATGAAGCTAATGACAAACCCTTCAAATTTGAGCAACACACCTTTACCCAAGTTTACCCAAAATGGGGACGATTTGAATTTTTAACACAATATTTACGCAATAGTTACCTTAACATAACTGAAGGCGAGCCGATTTTGCTTTAATTTATTAGTTATATTTGAGTAATACTGCAAAAGACTTAACAAAATCTGTTTAAGTGTGGGCAGTTTTTCTCAGTATTGTTAAGCGTAAATTAATTAGCAATGCAATAACAAACCCAACAACCATAAATAATAATTTTTGAAAATATATAATAGAATTATTGGCTAGTGTGCTGGATATAAAAATAATACATTGGTTTTATGGTGGTTGATAACCCTTCATTTTCTTGAGGCTTGAATTATGAATATCATTGAACATTTAACCCGTACAGTAACACCCGTTGTTTTAAATAATGCAAATGACGCCAACCGCTCATCTTTATTAGAAAAATTATACGCTATCTTGGTTGCCCGTCTTGCTGACGGTAACGTCTCTAACAGCTTTGCTAATGCAACCATCGCTGATAATGACAATAGCTTTTTTGACCGTGTACTACCAGATACCACCCACCGTACAGAGCTAGTGCAACAGCTCTCACGTCATTACAGTGTACCAGAGCAAGAGACTGCTTCGTTAGTAAGCCGTGCCGCGCCGCTGGTACTGCGTGAATTACGCTCACTTGCAGGTACAACACCACTCAATACTTTCTTATCAAACAATATTGCGTCTGTGGCTTCTGTGATTCCTGCTTGGGCATATGCATTTATCCCAGCGGGCATTTTAACCATGTTGAATTTGTCGCCTGTGCATGCAGCCACCACGCCTACTGTCCAAACGACCACTCGTACAGAGGAGCATCTAGTTGCTACGCCTAAACGCGATGAAGGCGGCTTGATGAAAATGTTATTGCCAATCATTGGTTTGTTGATTTTAGGTGCACTCGCTTGGGCATTATTAAAATCATGTAACAAAACTGAGCCAGTCGCGACGCCAGTTGTGGCTTCTACTACTGCTTCAACAACGACAACCACTACCACAACTGAAGTCTCTGCGGCAAGTGCCACAAATAGCATGGCAATGCCTGTAGCATCAACCACTGACATGGCGGTAGCAAGCATGCCAATGGCGACCACTGAGACAATAGCAGCGACAATTATCTCTACCACTGAGCCTTCAGTGGTATTTGAAAATGGTCGCCTAAGCTTCTACTTCGCTACAGGTGAAGCACAAGTCGCTGGTAATGCCAAAGAAAAAGCCAATGATATCCTTGAAGCAGCTAAACAAGGCAAAAAAATCGGTATCAGTGGTTATACCGACAGCACAGGTAATGCTGCTGCCAATGAAAAGTTAGCAAAAGAGCGTGCCCAAGCGGTTAGATTATTCTTGATAGCTAATGGTGTGCCGCAATCACAACTTGAATTGATCAAACCACAAGACACGACAGGTGCTGAGGGTAAAGACCAAGAAGGTCGCCGTGTTGATGCCTATATTATCGACGACAATGCTATTCCTGCCACTGGTACCACAACTGTTACCACGGTTGCAAGCCCAGCGAAATAAATCACCTTTTACGGTTGATTCATCATTAAAAATCCTCGATAGCTTATCGAGGATTTTTTTTGCTGTTAAAAATTTTTAGATGCCACTGGCTTTTTGGGTAAAAAATTTCATCAAGGGTTTAATTCTGCTAACCATGCTCACGCCTTCACTGCGTAGCTGCTGAATCGGACGCAACTGTGTACCAAAAATCCAATTGATCCCAGAAAAACTGTGCATCATCATAGCGTTATTAGCGTAGCGTTGACGCTCATAACGCTGTAAAGTGGCAAAACTTGCCCATAGCTTGTTGCCTGACCGCTGATAATCTTTTTGCAAAATATCGCTCAAGGCGATGATATCGAGCATACCCAAGTTTAAGCCTTGTCCCGCCAAAGGATGCACCCCATGCGCGGCATCGCCAATCAACGCTAAGTTAGCTTTGACATAATTTTTGGCATGTTGGGCACCCAGTGGGAAACTGGCGATTGATTCAATCTCAGTGATATCCCCTAAGGCATAGCCACTGGCAAAGGCGAGTTCTTTGGCAAGCTCTTTTGGTGGCAGCGTGAGTAAATCAAGTGCCGCATTGGTCGGCAATGTCCATACCACCGATTGCCAATGTTGAGGATTTGCCTGATCGTCAGCCGTCACATCTGCCAGCGGTAAAAGTGCCAAAGGCCCTGTCGGCAAAAACACTTGTCTGGCTGTCGCCTTGTGTGGCTGCTCGGTTTTGATGGCGCAGCAGATTGCCGTTTGCTGATACGCCAAAGTATCTAACCCAATCCCTGCCGCTTGGCGTACCATAGAGCCGCGGCCGTCAGCCCCGATTAACAGCTTACCTTGATACGTGGTGCCATTATCTAAGCTAACTTGATACCCCAAATCTTCACCTTGCCAAGCAATATCAGTGACCTTATGCCCTGCAATATGGCGCAAATAGGATTGACCCTGATGGACAAGGCTCTCATTGTCAAAACCGTCATACAGCGCTTTTTCGATGATAAAGGGCTCAACCATACTGCCCAATAATTGCGGTGTTTGAGCATCACCAAAATTTAGCTCCCCCACGCCATTGGTTTGCCATACCTGCATTTGGGTATAGTCGGCTTTGCGTTTGCTTTGTTCGATACGCTGCCATGCACCGACCTCTTTGAGTAGGTTGATACTGGCAACACTTAGCGCATAGACACGAGCATCACGCTCGGTGAGTTTGTCGCGCCAATCGGCTGCTAAAAGTGTTGGGCGAGCATCGATTAAGGTGACAGGATGGCGCGCTTGGGCAAGCTTTAACGCCAATGTCGCGCCAACAATACCGCCGCCGATGATTAATGTAGTGTTTTTCATGATTTCAGCCCCATCGCAAAGGTAGCCACAGCTGGCTTCACAAATGGCACTTTATCAAAGGCAATGAGTCCGACATTACGCGCGATTTTGAGCAAGGGATTTTGGTGCATAAAGCCATATACCACCGTATCGCAGAAAATTTCTACCCGTTTTTGGTCGGCTTTACGGCGTTTGGCATAAGTTTGTAGCATGCGACTATCGCCAATATCTTCGCCGCGCATCACTTGCTGTGCCAGCATTTTGGCGAGCGTATCAGCATCGCGCATACATAAATTAAAGCCTTGTCCTGCCACAGGGTGCAAGGTGTGGGCGGCATTGCCCATGATGACGCAGCGTCCTTTGACTTGACTATCTGCCAATATTTTCACCAGTGGATACGCGCCGCGTTTACCCGCTTTGACAAACTTGCCTGCTAGATAGCCAAAGGCTTGTTGAATGGTGTCAAGAAAGTATTCATCATCGTCCAAATAGCGCTGTTCTTCGCCTTTTGGGCACACCCATACCACAGAGCGGCGATAGCCTTGCTGGGCTTGTCGTCCATCCCCTTGACCGATATCAAACGCATCAACCAAAGGCAACACAGCAACTGCGCCCATTTTATTAAAGCGTTCAATTGCTTGATGATGGTGCGGTTTGTCCGTTATCACCACGCCCACGACAGCTACTTGGTGATAATCGTGCGCAGTTGCGCCAATGCCCAGTAGTTGACGGCTTGGCGAGTTTTGACCATCACAAGCCACCAATACATCAGCCGTTAAGGTTTGGCAAGCTTGGTGAGCTTGGTCAAAGCGAATGGTGACATCGGTTGCCGTCTGTTGTATATCGGTCAAGGTGGCACCGTCTAGCAAGGTTATCAGCGGATTGTTTTGTACGGCGAGCAGTAATTTTTTGCCAAGCCATGCGTTTTCCATTACCTGCCCAAAACTTTCCACCCCTTCGGCTTCTTTGTTGAGCGTCGCTTTACCAAAACTACCTTCTTCACTGATACTAACTTCATCGATGCGGCAGGCATGGCTTTGTAAATCATCCCATAGCGCTTTGCCATTAAAGGTGATACCACGATAAATTTGTACCGTACGGCGTGACAGCGCGATGTTACGGCTGTCAAATTGCGCGCGGTGTAAGTCATCATCAGGGCTGATGGTGGGGTATTTGGCTTTTTCTAGTAGCGTACTTGAGATGCCTTTGTCGGCAAGCAGTAGCGCAAAGGATAAACCCACATTGCCGCCGCCGATAATCACCACAGTTTGGGGGGTAAGAATATTCATGCTTGTTCTCTTTTTTAAAGGGCGGTTAAAGCGCACCTTATCAGAATTTTTTACCAGTTTAGCACAAATCCTTATGCGCTTTGTGGCGGCAATTGGGTAAAATCCATAAAACAAATATTAAAGGAATAAGCAAAATGCCAGTGCTGCAGTGGTGGTTGCTGTTTTTGCTTAGCAGTATGTTTTATGGTTGGGTGCTGCTAGGCAATGGTGCAAAATGGCTAGAAGGCTGGCAATCGTGGTGGCTAATTGGCTGGTTTTCGCTAGATTGGACAGCCGAGCAAATCCGCTTGTATGTACTGATAATTTGGATTGTTGAAATGATTTGGTTTGTGGTCGGTTTGTTTCAACCAAGTTTACGTAGTTTTTAGACTGTATTTCGACAAAAATTTTGGCTACCTTTTTTTGTGAGGTTCTGTTAAAATAGGCAAAATCAAACCTTAGCGAGTTGGCATGATAAAGTTAATGGCACAGACTGGTAATACATTAAAACCAGTTAGCTATTTTCTTTAAAATCAATGTCTTCTCGCTTTTTTGTGGGCGATACTTTTTACGGTATGTGCATTGACTGGGCATCGTATACCGTCGCACACATGGGTAGAACACAGGATACGAGCGGAGGCACTAGGTGAACACGAATTACGCAAAAGCAATTTTGGCATTGGCAGATGGTACGGTTTTTTATGGTCGCAGCATCGGTGCTAGCGGACACACCGTTGGTGAAGTCGTGTTTAATACAGCGATGACAGGTTACCAAGAAATCTTGACCGACCCAAGCTACGCCCAGCAAATCGTCACCTTAACCTACCCGCATATCGGTAACACTGGCACCAACGATGAAGACACAGAGTCAGGTCGTATTCACAAAGTGTGGGCAAATGGATTGATTATCCGTGATTTGACCATGGCGACCAGTAACTTTCGCTCAAGCCAATCACTCAATGAGTATCTGATTAACCATAACACCGTTGCCATCGCTGATATCGACACCCGTAAACTCACTCGCCTACTACGTGAAAAAGGCGCACAAAACGGTTGTATTATGACCGCCGATAGCGACGGTCATCTGGATGAAGCCAAAGCAATCGAACTTGCCAAAAGCTTTGCCGGTATCAAAGGCATGGACTTGGCGAAAGTCTGCTGTGACCAAGCGGGTTTTACCTGGACGCAAGGCTCATGGCAATTGGTGAGTCCAGAAGTGAGCCCAACTTGTGGTCACTTTAAAGAATTGGGCACTGACATCGAGCAAAAATTTAACATCGTGGCGTATGACTTTGGCGTCAAAACCAACATTTTGCGCATGCTCGTTGACCGCGGCTGTCATGTCACCGTTGTGCCTGCCCAAACGCCTATCAATGAAGTGCTCAAACATAACCCAGACGGTATTTTCTTATCCAATGGTCCTGGCGACCCTGCCCCATGTGATTACGCCATTGATGCCATCAAACACATCATCACCGAGACTGATATTCCGCTGTTTGGGATTTGTCTAGGTCATCAGCTATTGGCACTGGCTAGCGGCGCGCAAACCTTGAAAATGAAATTTGGTCACCATGGTGCCAACCACCCTGTGCAAGATATCGAGCAAGGTACGGTGATGATTACCTCACAAAACCACGGTTTTGCGGTGGATGAAGCCACCCTGCCAAGCAACATTAAAGTGACGCATCGCTCGTTGTTTGATGGCTCAAATCAAGGCATTGAGCTGACCGATAAGCCTGCGTTTAGTTTTCAAGGACATCCAGAGGCAAGCCCAGGACCCCATGACTGTGCGCCATTGTTTGATAAATTTGCGGATATGATGGCAAAAGCGAAAGGTTAATTTTAAAGTGCATCATTTGCACTTTTTTAAAGATAAAATTTGAGATTTATATGACCGAAATTAAAATCAAAGACTTGCGAGGGGTGGGTGACGTTGAGCTAAATCTTGACGATACTAAGCGAGTTTTTGTTTTTTTTGGGTCAAATGGAGTAGGCAAAACCAAAACTTTAGAATCTTTGTTCATATTTTTACTGGCTAAAACCTCAAACTTCATAAGGTTCTTTCAATATATCCCACAAAAGCGAATTGCTGAAAAAATTGAAGTAGAAAAAGAATTTTTAGATTTCAAAGGTAAAGGCGTTTTATTAACAGATGATAGTATTGACTACAATCAACTTTTTAAACAAATAAATTCCCAAGATATTGATGCAATTGCATTTTTGGGTGCAAGTGAACGTAGTGCTATTTATAGAAATGATAGCAATGCTACCTTAAATCATGAACAGATAAGTGTTCTAATACAGCATTCTATTAACAATCAGTTATTATCAAACTTTAATATGAAAACTGATATTCATAGATGGTTCACGGAGCGTGCCAAATCTGTCAACCCCTACCAAAAAGAAGAAGACAATCGTAAAGTTGATATTGATACGGTTTTAAATGCCCTACATATTTTAGACAGCCGTATTGAAAAAACCCTAAAAATCGATGGTGACGGCAATGTATTTTTGACCGTTGAAGGTCAAGAAAGAGAATTAAGCGAACTAAGCTCTGGCTTTATCTCAGTGGTAAAAATCATTCAATCTATTATTTCCGCTTATTCAGCATTTACCAACGCCACCGATTTGTTAAACGTCAAAGGCGTGGTGTTGATTGATGAAATCGAAAGCCATTTGCACATCGAATGGCAAACCAAAATCGTGCCAACGCTGAAAAATTTATTTCCTAACACCACCTTTTACATAGCTACTCATTCACCCTTAGTATTATCACAACTGGCTGAAGGTGAAGCGTATTTATTAAAACGTGACGCTGATGGTGTGGTAAGAAGTCAAGAAATAAATTCACCCAATACTCGGTTATTAGAAAATGTATTACAAGATGCGTTTGATGTCGATTTAAATCAACTAAAACGTGAAAACATGGAACACATTGACCAAACCAAAGCGAAACAAAAATTATTAGCCCTATTAAATAAATAGGATAAACAGATAGGTGAAAAAATGAATCAAAAATCTGTTTTAGTGGATGCTAATATTTTAATCGCTGTGATTGATGGAAAGGATGATAATCCTAATCATATTGAAGCAAAACAAAAATTTAATGACTTAATCGCTCAAAATGCCACGATTGCCATTACCCCTTTGATTCGTTATGAAGTATTACGAGGTGTAAAAAGTATTTCAATTGATGAAGCCCAAGAAATTTTAGACGATTTTGTTGAATTTAATATCACTGATAAAGAAGCTAATCCTTCCGCTAGAATTTTTCACTTTAGCCGTAGTCAGGATTTTTCAGCGAAAGACACAGGTATCAGACTCGATAAACAGAACTTTGATGTATTTCATTATGTTGTCGCCAAAATTCGCAATTTAGAATTGGTCAATGTTAATCAAAAAGATTTTAACAAAATTGAAAATGTTATTAAATTAATGCCAAATCCGCCTTTTAAGTAATTGTTAGTAAGAGAGAAGCTATGCCAAAACGTACCGACATCAAATCCATTCTTATCATCGGCGCAGGTCCTATCGTCATCGGACAAGCCTGTGAATTTGACTACTCAGGCGCACAAGCCTGTAAAGCCTTACGTGAAGAAGGCTACCGCGTCATTCTGGTTAACTCAAATCCAGCCACCATCATGACTGACCCCGTCATGGCAGATGCCACCTACATCGAGCCCATCACCTGGCAAACGGTAGAGCGTATCATTGATAAAGAACGCCCCGATGCCATCTTGCCCACCATGGGCGGACAAACCGCGCTCAACTGTGCGTTAGACTTGGACAAGCATGGCGTACTGGAAAAATATGGCTGTGAGCTGATTGGCGCGACCAAAGACGCCATCGAAAAAGCCGAAGACCGCAACCTGTTTGACCAAGCGATGAAAAAAATCGGCTTAGAGTGCCCACGCGCCGAAGTGGCCGAAACCATGGAACAAGCCTTTGCCATTCAAGCCAAAGTCGGCTTTCCCTGCATCATTCGCCCGTCGTTTACCATGGGGGGTTCGGGTGGCGGTATCGCTTACAACCGTGACGAATTTGTCGAGATTTGTGAGCGTGGTTTTGACTTATCGCCCACTCACCAACTATTGATTGACGAAAGCTTAATCGGTTGGAAAGAGTACGAGATGGAGGTTGTCCGTGACAAAAAAGACAACTGTATCATCGTCTGTTCAATTGAAAACTTCGACCCTATGGGTGTCCACACTGGCGACTCTATCACTGTGGCACCTGCTCAGACTTTGACGGATAAAGAATACCAAATCATGCGTAATGCGTCATTGGCGGTGCTGCGTGAGATTGGCGTGGAGACAGGTGGTTCAAACGTACAATTTGGTATTGACCCAAAAACAGGTCGTATGGTGGTCATCGAGATGAACCCACGTGTCAGCCGTTCATCTGCCTTGGCATCTAAAGCCACGGGTTTCCCGATTGCCAAAATCGCAGCAAAGCTTGCGGTCGGTTACACGCTCGATGAACTTAGCAATGACATTACAGGCGGCTTGACCCCAGCCAGCTTTGAGCCCGCCATTGACTATGTGGTGACTAAAGTACCGCGCTTTAACTTTGAAAAATTCCCCCAAGCTGACAGCACCTTATCTACCCAAATGAAATCGGTGGGTGAAGTGATGGCGATTGGTCGTAATTTCCAAGAGTCGATGCAAAAAGCGTTACGCGGTCTTGAAATTGGCGTGAATGGTTTTGATGAGTATCTTGATTTCAATCAAGACGAGGATACCATTCGCAGCACCTTAAAAGTTAAGTTAAAAACCCCCACACCTGACCGTATTTTCTACATTGCTGATGCCTTCCGTTTTGGCATGAGCGTGGATGAGGTGTTTGAGTTTACTCGCATTGACCCTTGGTTTTTAGTGCAAATTGAAGACATCGTCAAAACGGAAAAATTGGTGAAAGAAACTGGCTTTGGCGGTTTGACCAGCGACAACTTGCGTCAATTCAAACGTAAAGGGTTATCAGATTTACGCTTGGCAACGCTCTTGGGAATTTCACAAAAACAACTGCGTAAAAAACGTTGGGATTTGGGCGTGTATCCTGTGTACAAACGCGTGGATACCTGTGCCGCGGAGTTTTCGACGTCAACCGCTTATATGTATTCAAGCTATGATGACGAATGTGAAGCCAATCCAACTAACAACAAAAAAATCATGGTCATCGGCGGCGGTCCCAACCGCATTGGTCAAGGTATTGAATTTGACTATTGCTGTGTGCATGCCGCCTTGGCAATGCGTGAAGATGGTTATGAGACCATCATGGTCAACTGTAACCCTGAAACGGTTTCCACTGACTATGACACCTCTGACCGTCTGTACTTTGAGCCTATTACGTTAGAAGATGTGCTTGAAATCGTGCGCATCGAAAAACCCGAAGGCGTGATTGTGCAGTACGGTGGACAAACGCCATTAAAATTAGCGCGCGCATTGGAAGCTGCAGGTGTGCATATCATCGGTACCAGCCCAGATGCGATTGACCGTGCAGAAGACCGTGAACGTTTCCAACACATGATTCAGCAATTGGGCTTTACTCAGCCACCCAATGCCTTGGCGACCAGTACCGAAGACGGTATCGTCAAAGCGACGCAAGTGGGCTATCCCCTAGTTGTCCGTCCCTCTTACGTGTTGGGCGGTCGCGCCATGGAAATCGTCTACAACGAAAACGAACTGCGTCGTTATTTGCGTGAAGCCGTACAAGCGTCTAATGAAGCCCCTGTATTACTTGACCGCTTCTTGGATGATGCGATTGAAGTGGATGTGGATTGTATCTCTGACGGCACCAATGTGGTGATTGGCGGTATCATGCAGCACATCGAACAAGCGGGCGTGCATTCAGGCGATTCAGCGTGTTCAATCCCGCCGTATTCACTCAGCCAAGAGATTTGTGATGTGATGCGCGAACAAACCGTGGCGATGGCAAAAGAGCTGGGTGTGGTGGGCTTGATGAACGTCCAATACGCGGTCAAAGATGGTGTGGTTTATATCCTTGAAGTCAATCCGCGTGCCTCACGTACGGTGCCTTTTGTATCAAAATGCATCGGCACTTCACTTGCGCAAGTCGCTGCTCGTTGTATGGCTGGCACAACACTTGTGGAACAGAACTTTACCACTGAAGTGATTCCAACATTTTTTGCAGTCAAAGAAGCGGTCTTCCCTTTTGCCAAATTCCCAGGCGTTGACCCCATCTTAAGCCCTGAGATGAAATCAACGGGTGAAGTCATGGGCGTGGGTCAGACCTTTGGTGAGGCTTACTACAAAGCCATCATCGGCAGTAATGATAGATTGCCCGGTTTGCCAGTGGAAAATGAAGTTAAAAAAGTGTTCTTATCGGTGCGTGAAAGCGACAAAGCCAATCTGGTACCAGTGGCAAAACAATTTGCCGAGTATGGCTTTAAACTCGTGGCAACCTCAGGTACACAAAAAATCTTGACCGAAGCCGGTATCCCCTGTGAGCGCATCAACAAAGTTACCGAGGGTCGCCCACATATCGTCGATGCCATCAAAAACGGTGAGATTGCGATTGTGGTCAATACCACTGAAGGCAAACAAGCGCATGAAGACTCATTCTCGATTCGCCGCTCAGCCTTACAGCATAAAGTATTTAATGTGACTACCTTAAATGCCGCGGCAGCAGTTACCCAAGCGTATAAAGTGCAACTGCCATTTGATGTATATAAGCTCCAATCGCTACATACACAGCAATAGCCACCGCTATTTTAAAATACTGATAGCCAGCGCTGTCAGTATTTTTTTATGGGCTAAGATAATCCTAAGGTTTGGGGTGTACACTGGGTTTGCCCTAAGTATAGCCACGTTTATCAATGTTTTGACCACTAACCACAATCAGGGTGTAAATACCATGAGACAACCTTCTAAGACCTTTAACGTCATACTGCTCGCTGCTGTATTAGCGCCGACGACAACGGTATATGCCAAAAGCGATAGCGAAAAAGCAGGCGATATATTGCATATTGCTATCCCAGTAGCAGGCTTAGGCATGGCACTTGCCAAAGATGACCAAGAAGGCGTGTATCAACTAGGCAAAACCATGGCAACTAATTTGGCGGCTACCTATGCGCTCAAATACGCCACCAATGACACCGCGTGGGGCGAACGTCCCAATGGCGAAGATTACTCATTTCCATCAGGGCATGCTAGTGATTCTTGCGCGGGCGCGACTTTCATCGGTCAACGCTATGGCTGGCGCTATGGCTCGATGGCAATGCTTCCTGCTGCCTATGTGGGCTGGTCACGTGTGGATGCCGACAAACACCATACCCGTGATGTGGTTGCTGGCTGCGCGCTGGGTGTCGTCAGTGGTTTGGTGATGACGCAACCGTTTGACAATGCCACTATTTTACCTTGGTATGAAAATAAAGCCGTGGGTGTTACCATCAGCTCAGCTTGGTAATGTCAGGCTCATGCAGTCAATTGAGTGAATGCTTTGCATCACAAGCCGTTATCAAGTAAAATACCGTTATTGTGGTGATTGACGCAGCACAGCAAATTTTTTACTAGAACCTTGTTAGGCAGTAGCCCTGTCTAGCATGGTTTTTTTCATCTATACAAAATAGCTAGTGGTCAATCACGAGCGTTGATGACCATTTTTTGTGACTTGTTACTTTGGCAATCTTGCCGTTTGAATCCCTATTTGTGACAAAAGGAATCCCCTATGCAACGTTATCCAATGACGCCTCAAGGTCACGCGGCTTTAGAAGAAGAGCTCAAACAGCTCAAAACCGTTGACCGTCCACGTATTACCGCGGCGATTGCCGAAGCGCGCGAACATGGCGATTTAAAAGAAAATGCTGAGTACCATGCTGCCCGTGAGCAGCAAGGATTTTGTGAAGCCCGTATTCGCGATATTGAAGCAAAATTAGGCGGGGCTGAAGTCATTGATCCGCTCAAACTACCGCAAGAAGGTCGCGTGGTGTTTGGCGTCACGGTAGTGATTGAAAATCTCGATACGGAAGAGCAAAAACGCTATAAAATTGTGGGTGATGACGAAGCGGATTTTAAAGCCAACAAAATCTCCATCAACTCGCCCATCGCGCGCGGTCTGATTGGCAAATCAGAAGGCGATGAAGCCAAAATCCAAACCCCAAGCGGCGAAGTCGAATACGAAATCGTCGAAGTTTTGTACCAATAACCGCTATTTAGCCGATAAAGCCAATCATTTGATTGGCTTTTTTATTGTGATAAATTATGGGTAATTGTCAAAAAATGGCGAAAAACACGTTGACAAAAATGTTACAATAATTCGATAGGTTGATTTTACAGATTATTTTTTGATGACTTGATAGGAAAGGTTATGAGCCACGATACCACAAACAATGCCACTAATAACGCCACCATTTTACAATCTGTCCCCGTCGGGCAAAAAGTCGGTATCGCGTTTTCAGGCGGACTTGACACCTCAGCTGCGCTACTTTGGATGAAGCAAAAAGGCGCGCTGCCATACGCTTATACCGCGAACTTAGGTCAACCTGACGAAGACGATTACAACGCCATTCCCAAAAAAGCCGACCAATACGGTGCGGTCAAAGCGCGTTTGATTGATTGCCGTTTGCAATTGGCGCTTGAAGGTATTGCCGCAATTCAATGCGGTGCGTTTCATGTCAGCACCGGTGGTATGCCCTACTTTAACACCACGCCACTGGGTCGTGCGGTTACAGGCACCATGCTAGTCACCGCCATGAAAGAAGATGATGTCAACATTTGGGGCGATGGCTCAACTTATAAAGGCAATGATATTGAGCGTTTTTACCGTTACGGTTTACTTACCAACCCTGCCCTTAAAATCTATAAACCGTGGCTTGACCAAACCTTCATTGATGAATTGGGCGGTCGTAGCGAGATGTCACAGTTCCTAATCGACAATGGCTTTGACTACAAAATGTCCAAAGAAAAAGCCTACTCAACCGACTCAAATATGCTCGGCGCGACGCATGAAGCCAAAGACTTGGAGTTTTTGGATGCCAGCATGCACATCGTTGAGCCGATTATGGGTGTGGCATTTTGGGATGAAAATGTCAAAATCGACAAAGAAACAGTAACCGTACGCTTTGAACAAGGCATGCCCGTGGCAATCAATGACGAAACCTTTGATAGCCCAGTGGATTTGATTTTAAAAGCCAACGAAATCGGCGGTCGTCATGGTCTTGGGATGAGTGACCAAATTGAGAACCGTATCATCGAAGCCAAATCACGTGGTATCTATGAAGCCCCTGCCATGGCGCTGTTGCACATTGCCTATGAGCGTCTGGTCACTGGGATTCATAACGAAGACACCATCGAGCAGTACCGTATCAATGGTTTACGTCTAGGTCGCTTGTTGTACCAAGGTCGCTGGTTTGACTCACAAGCCTTGATGCTTCGTGAAACAGCCCAGCGCTGGGTCGCCAAAGCTATCACGGGTGAAGTCACCATCGAGCTACGCCGCGGTAATGACTATACCATCTTAAATACTAAATCCGACAACTTGACCTACCAACCAGAACGTCTATCAATGGAAAAAGTGGAAGATGCGGCGTTCACGCCAATGGATCGTATTGGTCAGCTGACCATGCGCAATCTAGATATTTCAGATACCCGGGCTAAATTGGCGTTATATAGCCAATCAGGTTTGTTATCCAATGCCCATGGCTCAGACGTACCGCAACTAGAGCAAAAATAATGCGGTAAATAAAAAAAGGGCAATCGATGCGATTGCCCTTTTTTGTGACTACCATTAATCATTGGTATGAAAGAGTAAGAACAGCTCAACGATATTTTTTTCTATGGCTTGTGCCATTTGACTCATGGTTTCTGGGTCTTTGAGTAGCTCTTGCATATCAGGTTGGTCTTCATCAATGCCACTAAACAAAATCATCGGTAACGTCAGCATTGCCACATCTTCTTCGCTGTCGTCATTATCAAACCAATCATCTTCTTCGTCATCGCTGGCATACATGGCATCAACAAAGCCCACCGACCATTCGCTGATTTCTGAGTTTTCAATATCGAGATAATCAGTTTCGTCGACATCAAAAGGCAGCTCAATTTCACGCTCATCTTGCAGCATGGCTTGCAGCTCATCACGCCACTGTACGATGGCTGCTAATACATCTGGCTTGACTTGTTTTTCATGCCCTTCAAAAAGATAGGTTTGCCAATTGTATAAAGGTTTGCCGACAATAGAAGCGGTTAAAAAGCCGTGTGTAGCGATGCTCGATAGCCCAAATTCGTTGTCATCACTGTCTAAAAAATCGATTAAATCATCAAAATCCATGGTAGTTATCCTAGTATTCTATCAAAAAAGCGGATTGAAAAAAGAAAGGTTAATACCTAGTGTATTAACCTTTTGCTTGACTTACAACTCATCATCATCAAAATCGTCGTCATCATCTAAGTCATCAAGATCGTCATCAAAACTGTCTTTGAGTGAGCGCTCTAGACGCTTTTCTTCCAATAAATTATCAATCAAACGACGTTTTTCAAGACTACTTGCCCGACTTCGACCCGATGCGTCGTCATCTACGAGTCGCGCGTCATCGTCATCATCAAAATTGTCATCTTCAAAGCTATCGTCAATATCTGGATCAGCCATTTAGTGCTCCTTTCGCTGGTCGATTCGATAAATTTGCAATTTCATAAAGCCTTATAATGGGTTTTGTCGGTCAAGTCAAGTGGCGATAGAAAAAATAGCGATGATTCGTTTATTTTTCTGTGGCGGTCAAAATATCATCGCGTTTGGCAATGAGTTCGGTCATCAAGGTTTCTGATAAACCGTTGTACCAAACCATTTCACGCTCTGTGATAGTGGTCGGATGTTGCAAGTTTTTAAACTGCACTTTACCATCTAAAGTTTTAAGCAAATCCAGTGGATACAGGAGTAATAAACCATCTTCTTTGGCGTGGTTTGCCATTAGTTTTTGTACGTCATCGAATTGATGACTGATACTGGTACCGATGGTTAATGGCAAGGCAAAACGCGATAGCTCACGGTGTTTTTCGTATACCACTTGGTTGAGGATAATCAACAATTTTGACAACAACACCGCTGCCAGTGGCAATTGCTCCGCTTTACCTGCTAGATGAATGACTGCGCCATTGGCATTAAAATGCGAGTTGTCTTTGATATACACGTCTTTGATATAGCGATTTAACACATTGTTTGAGGAATTAAACAAACTGTTTGATGCGCGCATCAATAGCTGATTACATAATTGAAAATACGGTTTTGCAACTTCAGGTGCCACCCGTTTTAGCAGATGATACTGGTCATAAAAATGAATTTGTAATTCAATTTCAGGCTGTTTTTGGCTGTCTACTATATTTTCTTGAGCCAGATTGTCAGTCGCTTCAGTGGCTGTAGGCTGGGTTTGGTGAATGTCTTTAGCAGATTTTGATTTTTCTCGATTTAAAAAATCATTGATGGTTTTGCCAGTGGCGGCAGGTTGCGCGGTGGCGTTGCTATCCCCTATATTGTACAAGGTGTCTTCGTCTAACTGCAATTCACCATCGGCTGTCAATACAGGGTTGGGGGGTGCTAAACCGCCACGCGCAAGCGCGATATGCTGCTGGACTTTTTCACCCAATTGCGCAAGCTGTTCCTGCGTTGGGCGCGCCATATAGCCATAAATCAACCATAAAAACCCATGCAAAATTGCTGACCCTAATACAAACAACCATTGACTACTGACAATCTCGCCTTTGGAGACCGCTTTCATAATGATAGTGGCGTGACCGAGAACTTGGTTGTTTTGGATAATGGGTTTATCAATTACCTGCCCCACTTCGTTTTGCGCTTGTCCCGTTTGCACCAGCGGCTGGTTGTTTTGGTCACTGATGACAAGCTTGGCGACTTCCTGATCTACTTGGTAGCGGTTTGCCAAGACGCTCAGGCTAATTCTATCTTGGCTCGTGATGCCCACCATGGCTTCTTTGGCTAACTGTTCAACAATTTTTTCACCCTTTTGGGTACGCTGCTCGTATTGGGATTTTTCACTACTAAAAGTAAGCATCAAAAAATGTAAACAAAAACTAATAAGTAGCACAATAGCGAATTTGCCTTGACGGGGAGCTAGATGATTCATGGGTAGATTAAACTTTCTTTAGGAGCGATTAAATGCTACATTATCATGTTTATTTTTTTGGCATACAAGGGGTAAACTACCATGACGACGAATTTTTTGTATCAACTTAATCAGCATTTTCCCCATAGTTACGCGATTACCCTAAGCGCTGCCAAGTTTGAATTGGGGCTATTGAGCCAAGTCAGCGAAACCCTTGCAAGCCTTCATCCTGCCATTCGCCTCTTACATCAAGATACCTTAGTCAATGAGCTTGATTGGCAAGCCAATGACACACTCGCCCAAGCTGAGCAAACCAGTCCTGTGACGACAATTCGCTGGATTGTGACGCTGGAATCAGATAGCGATATCAGCGACTTACCCCAACGGGTCAAACAAGTCGCCGCCAACAACCTCTATCACGTAGATATCAATGTCATGCCCCTTGCGACATTGGTGCGCCCGCATAAACTGGCGTTGTTTGATATGGATTCGACCTTGATTGAGCAAGAAGTGATTGTGGAATTGGCAAAAAAAGCCGGGATTGGTGAGCAAGTTGATACTATTACCGAATCTGCCATGCGCGGCGAAATTGATTTTGCCCAAAGCTTTACTCGCCGTGTGGCTTTACTTAAAGGGTTATCAAGTGAGGTGCTCGAAGACATTATTGCCAATCACATTACCTTTAGCCCAGGGGCAAAACGCTTGATTAGCGCACTGAAAAATCATGGTTACTATGTGGTATTGGTCTCAGGCGGCTTTAACTATTTTGCCGAATACGTGAAAAACAGCTTAGGAATGGATGAGAGTTATGCCAATGACCTAGATATCGTCGATAATCTAGTGACAGGTGAAATCACCTCAGCGATTGTAGATGGCAAGCGTAAAGCCGAAATTTTGCAAGCCGTAGCACAGCGTTTAAGCATTAAGCTGTCAGAGACTGTTGCTGTCGGCGATGGCGCTAATGACTTGCCAATGCTAGGGCTAGCTGATATCGGTATTGCCTATCGCGCCAAACCGATTGTGCGTGACCAAGCAGATTATGCGGTAACCGTCGCAGGACTCGATGGGGTGATGACTGTCTTGGGATTGAGCGATTCATGTTAGCGGTTAGTTTTAAAGATTATTTTTAAAAATGAATTTTAAAGATTATAAAAAAGCCACCCAGACTATCGAGTGGCTTTTTTGTTTTTTTGGATAAAAAAGCTAAATTAGCAATTTCGCCACGATTTTATCGACGATGACTTGTAATTTTTGCCTCACTATCGGTGATAAAATGACAATACCGCCTAGCACACCCATGAGACAGCCGAGCACGGTATCCCAAAACCGCGTGATGATAATCTCACTGATTGCGGTAGGCCGCACCGCGCTGTACTCTGCCAAAAAGATGGTCAGTGGGGTGATAAAAATAACCGCCACCCCATAATGGCGTACCACAAAAGTCTCAATACAAAACATCATGCCAAAAATGCCTAGCGCCACACCCATATCGCTCAAATGCACCGATAGCAATAGCCAAGCTAGCAGCATACCAATCGCTGTACCCACAATCCGATGTATCTGCTTGACCCACATGCTTTGAAAATTCATCCCTTGCATGATGACATAGCAGCTCATCGGCACCCAATAGGGCTTGGGCATCTCTAGCCACAGCGCGAGCAGCAATGATAAAGCAATAAACGACGATACAATAAAAGTATCACCCAAAATCTCCCGCACGGGCATCGGTGTGTTTACCGGTAAGACAGGCTTGTTATAAATTAGCAGTAACGCATAAAAACACGCCACCATCCCCGCAAACAACGCGCCCAATGCCACCACGCCAATCAGCTGTGGGATTTGTGACACCGGTGCAGGCATAAACAGCGCAATCGCTGAAGCCATGATGATAAACAGCCCAGCAGGCGGTGGTAACTTATAATAACGGCTAAACAGCGTACACCAAAAGGTCACAAAAAACATCAGGGGAATTGTCAAGATGGGTACGTTGTGGGCGACCAAACCAACGGCAAAACACGCGACCATCCCAAAACTACACGCCAATACCGTGGTCATGCGAGACAATAACGACCCAGTATAGGGTAAGTTTAAAATCACCATCGCACCGAGTGACGCGAGTAGCCCCATGCGCAAATCACCCAGATACGCCCCGACCATCACTGGAAAACTAATCGCAAATGCCACAAACAATGGCATATGCCAAGGTCTGGGATTGCGATTGAATTGGGTCAAGGTGGTGAGCGGGTGCTTGATATATTGATGAGTGATAGGGTTGTCCAAATGAAAGACTCTTTTGTTAATCATATTGAGGGCTAAAAACTTAAACTTAAACTTAAATAACCTGCTAAAAACACAAAACTGGAGCAAGCCCCAGTTTTAGATGTTTATCTATTTCACATGCCATCCAAATTTAATTGGATTTAATTAGATGCGCTGTAGCGATTAGCTAGCTTGATGAATGCGTCCGATTTATCGACCTGACTCATCAACCAAAGACACGCCAATACGCTGGGCAACTTCTTCATAACCTTCGACCACATCACCGAGGCTTTGACGGAAACGGTCTTTATCCAGTTTTTTCTTGGTTTGTTTGTCCCAGACGCGGCAACCATCTGGCGAGAACTCATCGCCCAGTACGATACGGTCTTTGAATACCCCAAATTCTAGTTTGAAATCCACCAACATCAAACCACCGTCATCAAACATTTTTGATAACACGTCATTGACTTTGAAGGTTAAGGCTTTCATTTCATCCAGTTGTGCTTGCGTTGCCCAGCCGAGTGATACCGCTAATGAATCATTTACCATTGGGTCGCCTAGACCGTCATCTTTATAAAATAATTCAAAGGTAGGTGGAGTCAACGCTTGACCTTCTTGCAAGCCTAAGCGACGTACTAGGCTACCTGCCGCATAGTTACGTACCACACACTCGACGGGAATCATTGTTAGGCGTTTGACCAGCACTTCTTCATCCGATAATTGCTGTTCAAAATGGGTTTCGATGCCTGCTTCGCTGAGTTTTTGCATGATAAAGGCATTAAAGCGGTTATTGACTTTGCCTTTACGCGCTAACTGTTCGATACGCTCGCCGTTGAACGCAGAGGTATCATCACGAAATTCTAAAATCAGATAATCTGGATTGTCAGTTTCGAAGACGGATTTTGCTTTGCCTTTATAAAGTAAATCGAGTTTTTGCATGGTAATTCCCAAATGGCTGTTTAAGATTGGCTAAGGTTGGCTCAGTGTAGCTAATTTATGACAGTTGCATTGATTGGCTGATACGCGGTTAGCAACACCAGCTGCAAACTATCATAGATGCGGTCAGCCACTCTCTATTTTACGGTACTAATTGGACGCGGTAGCTCAAAACGCTTACTGCCTTCTTTTGTGATTTTTAACGTATTTTCACCCGATTGCGGCACTGCATAAACTGGCGTAAAAGGTAGCGTTTGTGCATCTGCCGGTAATTGGATGGGTTCAAGTTTTTTGGTTTTGGTATAGTCCAAAGAATTGTCGCCAACTTTACGTTTAAAAGTAGTACAGCCTGTCATAGCAATGCTAGCAGAGGCAATAATCGCTAGGGCTAGCTGGGCGTTGAATCGATTGCGGTTGGTGCTGCGTGTTTTTTTCATAGTAAACCTGCTTTGGCAAGTGCTTCATCCATCACTTGTTGGTGTTCTGGGGTAAGCCAAGTTAATGGTAAACGGATACCTTGCTCAATATGACCCATTTTGTGTAACGCATATTTTGCAGGAATTGGACTTGACTCGATAAATAAATCTTGGTGTAAATGGGCTATTTTTTGGTTTAATGCTTCGGCTTGTTCAAACTCACCTTTGAGTGCCAAGCCAAAAATTTGGCTCATGATTTTTGGTGCGACATTGGCGGTCACTGAGATATTGCCTTTTGCCCCATGACGCATCAGTGCTAACGCGCTTTCATCATCCCCTGACCATACAATCATGCGACCTTTTACTGCTTCAATCAGTTTGGCACCACGCGCCACGTCACCCGTCGCATCTTTAATCGCGATGATATTTTCGATGTCCGCTAAGCGCTCGACCGTTGCTTGCTGCATATCAACAACAGTGCGCCCGGGTACGTTGTATAGCACTTGGGGAATGTCCACGGCTTCAGCAATGGCTTTATAGTGTAAGTATAGCCCTTCTTGGGTCGGTTTGTTGTAGTAGGGGACAACCAACAGCACGGCATCAGCGCCCGCCTGTTTGGCGTGCTGGGTCAGCTCAATGGCTTCAACTGTATTGTTAGCGCCGGTACCCGCGATGACGGGAATACGACCACCCACTTGCTTCATGGTAAATTCAATGACATCCACATGCTCTTGCATGGATAAGGTTGCGGATTCACCCGTCGTACCAACCGATACCAGTACGTCCGTACCTTGCTCGATTTGCCAATCAATGAGATTTGCCAATGATTGCCAATCGACGTCACCATTGCTATGCATAGGTGTAATCAACGCGACCATAGAGCCTTGTAGTTTATCTAAAATGGGGGTCATAACAATACCTTGGACAAAACCTTAAGTAGAATATGTAACAGCTGCGACAATTTTTTGAAAATTTTTGTCTAGTGTAGCATACATTTGGGGCGAAGTTTAAGCGCTTTGATAGCAAACGCAAGTTTCTCCACCGCTGTAGCAAATCAGGTTATAGACCCCACTCAACCAGATAATAAGGCAGCAGCTGGTTTATAGTCGCTGGCTTACAGTGGCGAATGGTATGGGTTAAGCATCAACCGTTTGAACCTGGATAGTTAGCACATCAATGGTGGGCGGGCAGTTAAACCGAAACGGCAACCCTGTCATGCCAATCCCAGTATTCACCCATACTTGGTAGCGTTTGCTGGGTTTGTTAGCCGCATTGAGTGCTTTGGGATGATAGTCGGATTGTTTGGGTATATCGGGTTGACGTAACCCTGCCGCCAGTTTATTACCTGTCAATGCTCTCACCATCAGCGGTGTCAGTATAGGTATATTGACCTGCCCACCATGGGTTTGCCCCGCAATCACCAAAGTATCGTTGTTGGCGTCACTTAACGTTCGCGGATTGGCTTCTAACTGCTTGATATCATGGGTGGCAATCACTAATGGCTGCCCCGCGCCGCGCTGCTGTTCAATCACGCGCGGTAAATCCATTGTACTGCCATTATGAATGCCTATGATTTTTATCCCGGCAATGCGCAAGCCTTGCTCAGGCAATAATTGAATACCGAAGGTTGGCAAAATATTCATTAACTGCATATTGCTAGCAGGTTCGCTATTTTGTGCATCATCGACAACCTGCTGGGTATCGGCATCGCTAAGGACGGTATAGCAAGGCTTGTTCAGCGTTTTAAATGGGCTTAGATGGGCATCCAAAGTTGTCGCTTGATATAACCAATCACCCAAAATCAGCACCGCATCAACATCTAAGCGGTTAAGGCATTTCACCAAACGCGCTAACTGATGCGGGTTAGAAAATATACCAATGTGGATATCACTCAGCACCGCAATTTTTGCAGCTTGTCTTTTGATAGGTTGTGATGATGGCGCAGCCAGTGAAATATCGGTCGCAGGTTGATAGGTCGCAGATACGGTCAAATTGATTGAAAAATGCGAAACGCGCAGCCGATTGGGCTCAACCCAGCTCATATAGATATACAACAAGGATAACGCGATAAGCAGCCAGTAAATAATTTGGTTGTCATACAGCAGTTGCACGTTTGCCCACACCAACAACCAAACAAACCAATAGCGCGCGTAGAAACTGACCAGTTGCAGCAGGATTTGCAGATTATCTGTTCGCGCTTTGAGTTGCACGGTTTTTAGGCACGACCATAGGATTACCAAAACGGCAATGAGCGCTCCAAGATGACCTAGCCAACTGCCAATCATGCTACCACCCATATCAAGCGTTACCTAAATTTACTGAATAATCAATAATTTGCATGACAAATACGTATAAAAAAAGCGCCCATTATAAATGGCAATGATGAATATGACAATTTAAACTATCATCATATCGCAAAAAATGGATTAACAGCTAGGCGAGTTTTTTGTATTAAATTGCTTTAAAAAACGCCTGACTTTGCATTTTCCCCCATTGTCTGTCAGCGACGGCAAAACAAAGACGAGCGCGTTTGCATACGTCGTACCCTGTTTAGCCTTAACCATGGGCTATTTAGATGGGCTAGCTACTTAAAAAACAAACCATAGAAAAAATCCGCCATCATTTATAAAAGCTGATATGATAGCTTATTTTCCCATGGCTTTTTAACCATAGCCTTTTAACCATAGCTTTTAAAATAGCCTTTTAAACACAGCCTTTTAAATGTAGCACGGTGACCCAATTTGCTCAGCGCTTGCTTAGATTTTTTGGCTCTTTAACTCATTAATTTGAAGGACGTCAGCGTTATGACAGCAAGCGTTAATGTGTCAAACTCCCCTATCAAAGAAACTCTCCAGCCGCAAGCACAGGCTAACCATCGCCACGCGTTTGATGTGGTAATTGTTGGCAGTGGCGGTGCAGGTTTATCGTTAGCTTTATCCTTGCCAAGCCATCTATCGATTGCGGTTTTGGCAAAAGACAAGCTCACCGAAGCCAGCACTTTTTATGCCCAAGGCGGCGTGGCAGCAGTACTATCGGATGATGACTCGGTTGATGAGCATGTCGATGATACCTTGATTGCAGGGGCAGGTCTTTGCCATGAAGATGCGGTACGTTTTACGGTAGAGCATAGCCGAGAAGCGGTGGAGTTTTTGCTCAAACAAGGTGTCAAGTTTACCTTGGATGAGAACGAAACCTTGCACCTGACCCGTGAAGGTGGTCATACCAAACGTCGTATCATCCATGCGGCAGATGCCACTGGGGTGGCCATTTCTACCACGTTAGTCAAACGTGTCAAACAATGTCCGAATGTCAAACTGTTTGAGTATGTCGCTGCCATTGATGTCATCACCACCAACAAACTTAGCAAACACAACTACAGTCCGATTAGCGAGCCCAATCGTGCCGTGGGGCTGTACGCCCTTGATTTGGCCACCAATCAAGTCATTACCTTTACCGCGCCCTTTATCGCCTTAGCATGCGGCGGGGCATCAAAAGCGTATTTGTATACATCTAACCCAGATATTGCCACGGGCGATGGTATCGCGATGGCATGGCGCGCAGGTTGCCGCGTTGCGAATTTGGAATTTAATCAGTTCCATCCTACTTGTCTATATCATCCAGAAGCGCGTTCGTTTTTAATCACCGAAGCCATGCGCGGTGAAGGTGCCTACCTGCGCCTGCCAGCAACCAAAGAACATCCAGAAGGTGAGCGCTTTATGCTTCGCTTCGATGAACGGGGTGAGCTGGCACCGCGTGACATCGTGGCTCGCACCATCGATTTTGAGATGAAGCGTTTGGGAATACGTCATGTTTGGTTAGATATTACTCATAGAGACCCAGCGTTTATTAAAGGTCATTTCCCTATGTTATATGAGCGGCTACTAGAGCTGGGCATTGACATGACCCAAGATAAAATCCCCGTGGTACCCGCCGCTCACTACACCTGTGGTGGGGTGATGGTCAATGAAAACGCCCAAACCGATGTGTTCAATCTATATGCCATGGGCGAAACGTCATTTACGGGTCTGCATGGCGCCAATCGCATGGCGAGCAACTCGCTATTAGAATGTTTTGTGTATGGGATGACTGCAGCGCGCCATATTGCCGCCGCATTTGCAGAAAATCGCGTCCCCCCCATTCCTGCTATTCCTGATTGGGACAGCCAACATGTAACCGACCCTGACGAAGAAGTCATCCTACTACAAAACTGGGATGAATTGCGCCAAAGCATGTGGCACTACGTTGGTATTGTGCGCTCAGACAAACGCCTACATCGCGCACTCAACCGCATTTTGTTGTTAAAACAAGAAGTAAATGATTACTACGCCAACTTTGTGGTCAGCAAAAATCTGATTGAATTGCGTAATTTGCTGCTAGTCTCTGAGCTCATTGTGCGCTCGGCGCTACGTCGCCACGAATCGCGCGGACTGCATTACAACAAAGACTTTCCGCAAACTTTGCCAGTCGCGGCAGACGTGATTTTAACCCCATCTATGCCATAGTTTGGGTTAAATAAAAAAGGGAATGTTTATCATCCCCTTTTTTCAAAATAATTGTAAAAGCTTTATAACACTAAATAACGACATTAAATACCCAGCTGCGTTAGCACTTTTGCCAACACTTCATCAGGTGTACCCTGCGCATCAATGCGTTTGACGCGCTGTGGTTGCTGCGCTGCTTGATAAGCAAACCCTTGATGCACCCGCTCAAAAAACGCTAGCTGATTTTGCTCAAAGCGGTCTAGTTTGCCGCGATTTTTGGCACGGCTCATCCCTTCTGTCACCGGTAAATCTAGCCAAATGGTCATATCTGGCATTTTTGCCACAAAATCCCTAATCAGTAATTCAATTTTGCTAAGTTCTGCCCTATCGCCCTGTTTGCGCCCAAACCCTTGATAGGCAATGGTGGAATCGGTAAAGCGGTCGCACAGCACCCATTTACCCTGAGCGAGCGCTGGCAAAATCACTTGCGCCACATGATCGGCACGCGCCGCAAACATCAATAGCAGTTCACTGTCCTCTGTCATGGTCGTTGCTGGGTCAAGTAACATGGCGCGTAACTTCTCAGCAAACGGACTACCGCCCGGTTCACGGGTTTGGATAAAGTCAATGCCTTGCGCGGTCAAATGCGCTGCCACATTGGCAATCAAGGTAGATTTACCCACCCCTTCGGTACCTTCAAATGAGATAAATTTTTCGCTAATGCGGGCTTTCGCAGCTGTTTGCATGGGTATCGTTTTTTACTGACCTAATTGGCTGTTTTGGCTGGCGCGTTTTTCACGCATCACCCGCAGATAGTCTTGTACCGCTTGGTTATGGTCTTCTAAATTACTGGTAAATTTATGACCGCCATTACCCGTTGCCACAAAATACAGCGAATCAGTTTGATTTGGGTGAAGTGCCGCTTTAATGGATGCAATACTTGGCAAGGCAATCGGTGTCGGTGGTAAGCCGTCAATTTGGTAGGTGTTATAAGCGGTTTTTTCTTCAAGGTCAGATTTGCGAATATTGCCATCGTAACGATCGCCCATGCCATAAATCACGGTCGGATCGGTTTGCAGGCGCATATTATTCTTCAGACGATTGACGAACACGCCTGCCACTTCACCCCGCTCACTTTCGACACTGGTTTCTTTTTCAATAATGGATGCCATAATTAGCGCTTCATACGGTGTGTTGTACGGGAGATTGGCTTGGCGATTGTTCCAATTTTCCATCAACGCCGTGTGTTGACGGGTAAATAAATCCGTTAGCACTTTTTTATCGCTACTGCCTTCATTAAAATAATAGGTGTCCGGTGAGAACCAACCTTCAAGGTTGCCATTCGGATGGTAGTCAGCAGGGATATTGAGCCCAAGTTTATCGACGTCAACTTTGCTACCATGGATAACTTCGTTTTTAATCCCTTTATTGTCCGTCAAATGTTGATATAAATCTTTGGCTGTTTTGCCTTCAATGATTTGCACTTTAATAAAAGCGACTTTCTCACCTTGTTGTAGCATGGCTAAATAATTGGCAAAACTTGGATTTTCAGGCAGTTGATAGACCCCTGAATGGAGCGGTTTATCCACCGTCATTTTGATATATAGTTTGGCAAGTGGCGCGACGAACAGCTTTTTCTTTTTATCCCAGTCGTCTACCAGCGCATAGTAGGTTTGACCTTTATTAATAGTCACCATCTGCTTAGGCTGGGTGATAGTGCCATATAGGGTGTTATACCAAGCAAATAACAACCAGCCTAGCACCAATACAATAAACCCGAGCAGCCCCAGTAGACGGTATTTATTTTTTTTGTTTCTACCGGTGATGTGGTCATTAAATTCTCGCGTTGAACGATTAATCAGACAAGCATCATTGCCATTGACGTTTTTACTATGCGGGTCTTCGTCATCCTTGTCAGTGATATCCTTGTCATCGATACCGTTATCTTTGCTATGATTGTCCTGCAATTGAGAATCTGGAATATCCTCGGCGTGAGAGGCGTCACTGTGCTGAGTAGGATGATGCTCAGAACCGTCTGAGGGACTAGACAGGTTGTTATCAGATTGGTCGTTCATAGAGAAGGCTTATATTGACTCAATAAGCGAGAATTTAACAATTAATGACAAAAATAGCAATTTTTTTTAGTTACCAGCAACACGATTTAAGTTAATTTCTGCGTATAGATTGGGGTCAAATCAAGCGTTGTTGACTGCCCATTAGGTAGCATCAATGCCTGAATGGGCAAAATCCCGCGTACAGCATTGCAAAAGAACAAGCTTGTGATATTGGCTAACTCCTCGCTGGCTAAATACCGCTCCTCATGAGCCCTATCAGAGTCGGCAAACTTAGCCAATAACACCTGCCGCATCACCCCTTTTACCCCTGAGCGGTTGATGGGCGGTGTGTACCACACGTTTTCATGATTAAGCTGATAAAACACATTGCAAAAGGTACCTTCTACCCAATGCCCCATCACATCTTGTACCAGCCCATCAATCATTTGCGCATTTTGAGTTTGGTGCTGCCACAGCTCGTGACTTGCCATCACTTTATCTTGGGCGTTTAGTAGCTTAAGTCCTACCAAGGGTTTGGGTAGACACGCAATTTGCTGCGTAAGACAGATGGCGGTAGCGGCAGATTGGATGATGACTTGATTGGCTTGCTGTGATAATGGCTTATCCGTGCGCATAAGCTTAATAAAAGCGTCAAATTCAGAGTTACAAAATCCATAGCCTTTGATAGGTTGGTTTTTTCGGCAGACTATCAGCTTGAGCATACCGTGATTGAGGGTTTTAGCAAAATTGGCTAACTGACTATTAAAGTATGCGCGAATAGTATGATTGGGGGATTCTAAATTGGCTGCGTCTAAATTGGCTGCGTCTAAGTCCGCGTTGGTTAAATTGAGTTGTAACGCATGGGCACTCTCTTTGATTCTATCTAAATGGTAATTTAGCCAATTGATTTGTCCTGCCACCACCGCCATGGTGGTAAAAAACCCATCGCCATACGCTATCACCCGTGAGTCAATATCGATAGCGGTGATTGGCGTTTGCTTGGCATACTGAGCATCAGATAATGAATACCACATGGTTATTTGGCTACTTGATTAAATTAATAGTTGACTGTATGACAGTGAAAGCCGCAGCAATTAGCCGCTTTTTTTAGCGGTTTTGGCGGTGACAGTGGGTTTTCTGACCACCAAATCACAATGATAATTGTCACAGCGTGCTAATTCTACCAAAATTCCGTGGTAGCTCGCATTTTTAATCGGCTGTCCTTGCACCATGTGGGCAACAATGTCTGAGCCATCTTGTCCAAACCAATTTTGGGTCAGATGAAACGCTGTTTTGGCATGCTTGATGCTGATGTTTTTAACGCTGGCATTGTCATAGGCACTGGCATAATACCACTGTACCTCGATATACATAGGCGAATCAAGCAAATCAAAATACGGCTCGCCAGTTTTGGCAAAACTATATTTACTTGCCACATTGCTTCGGTAGTCCAAACTTTGCGTATCAATGGTGATGGGTTGACCCAATAATAACGTCACAGCGTCGATATCGTGAATACTGACTTTGTTTGCCAGCGTTTGTTGCTGCCATTCATTGATGGGATAGACCACAGGTGTTGGCTGCGAGGTAGGGTTGATAGACGGATTGGCGGCTGCGGTCGATGCGGTAGTGCTAGCAGTCACACTGGCATTATGCTGTGAGGCGATTTGTTTGACCTTATCACAGCCAGTTAAGGTGAGTGTTAGAATAACGCACCCCCCGCCAAGATTTTTTAGCCAAGTGCGTTTATTTTGGCTAGCGCCTTTTTGGTTAGTGCCTTTTTGGGTAACGCTTATCGGATGTTCTGAGCGGTTTTGACGCGGTAAAAAAAGCGGTTTGCGGGCAATTAGCTTCATTGTGTAGTATATAACGGGTTGGTGTGGATAGCGCATTGTAACAAGGCATTGACAGCAGTTAACAGTACGCTTTTGTTGTTATTTTTAGCCAAATCGATGAAATGCTACGCTTTACACCCACCCAATCAATACCTAGCCAATCAAAACCCAGCATTGATATAGCAGCTACAGTTATTGTAAAGTGAGGGGAATTGGTAATTTTGCTCATCGTATTATAGGTTTTCCCATGTCATCAATTCCTGATTCAAACGTCCGTTATCATTGCATGGTAATCGGCAATCCGATTGCCCATAGCAAATCGCCTGATTTGCACCAAGCCTTTGCCAAACAAACTGGCATCACCTTGTCTTACCAACGCCAATATTGTCCCAACGATGTCGAGAGTTTTACCGCTGTCATCGAAGCATTTTTTGCAGGCGGTGGGACAGGGGCAAATGTGACCGTACCTTTTAAAGAGATGGCATTTTCGCTGTGCCAGCAGCGCGGTGAGCTATCTGAATACGCGCGCTTGGCGGGTGCAGTCAATACCCTTGCCATTAAAGCGGGCAAACTGTATGGCGACAATACCGATGGTCGCGGTTTGGTGGCGGATTTATTGTCGCAAGGCGTCAGGTTAAAAGACGCAAATGTTGCTATTTTGGGGGCAGGTGGGGCGACTCGTGGCGCGATTTTGCCGTTGCTAGATGCGCAAGTAAAATCGCTGCATATTGCCAATCGCACCGTAGAAAAGGCAGAGAATTTAACCCGATTATTTGATACCGATAAGCTCACCTTTTCAAGTTTGACGGATTTGCCCAACGATATTGAGGTGATTATCAATGCAACGTCGATAGGTCTAAGCGGTGACACCTTGCCGTTTGCCAAGGATATGACTGTCGATTTTGCCTATGACATGATGTATGGCAAACCCTCGGCGTTTTTGGAATTTTTTAAGGCGAAACATGCCAAAACCTCGGATGGCTTAGGAATGCTGGTCAATCAAGGGGCATTAAGTTTTGCGCTTTGGACGGGTAAACAAGTCGATTTGACGAATTTTCATTTTTAGCTTTCTCATAAAAAAGCGGTCAGCATTCGCCTACGCCTTAGATAAACGCTTTAGATAAAATAGACAAAACCAAAATTTGCCCAAGACATCGCAAGAAAACCCAATAAAAAAAGCCAGTGACAAAACTGGCTTTTTGTAGTCAGGCTAATTTAGCGATTCGCCTTGCCTAATTGCGCCAAAATATCACTGATTTCTTTATTGGCTTGGCTTTCGGTTTGGGTGTCACCATTTGGCGTCAAGTTGTCAAATAACTGTGGCAAAAGCTCCGCCATACTTTGACGGACTTCGCTTTGGTCGACACCAGTTTGTGCCGCAACTTGCGCCAACTCATTATTATCAAATAGCTGATTGATATCATTGGCATCCAGCGGTTGGTTTGATTGGTCAGCACTCATCCAAGAGTTGGCTTGATGACCGAATCCCATATTTTGGATTTTATTAAAAGCGCCTGATAGACCCCCATTACGCTGAATAAACATCAACGCGATTGGCAACAAAGCCGCCATTAACATACCCTTGCCACCAAAGCCACTTTGACTTTGCGGAAATTGGTTAATACCCACGTTATTGCCCATTCCACTACCTAGACCACCGCCCATGCCACCCCCTAGCACGCTACCCAGCACTTGTCCAAGCACGCCACCTTGGGACATACCTTGATTTTGGTTCATCGCCATACCGATGATATCATCCAAACCAAAACCATTTGATTGCATTTGTGGTTGCTGCACCCCGCCGCCTAAAACATTACCAAAAATATTCCCTAGGCCGCCCATATCCGCTTGGCTTTGACCGCCCATTCTGCTTTGGCCCATTTTGCTTTGAATGGCACTTTGCGCCACTTGTGTTACTAGACTTGTTAATAGACCCATGGTCGTTCCCTTTTATCTTTTTCAATGATTGTTATATATCACCAATAATACCGCGCTGAAGCATGCCAATTGCCGACTGCAATTAAGTTCAAGCTAAAATGCGCCCTCGCCTCAACACTTGGTTGATTTAATTGTAGCAATATTGAATATAACTTATATACCATTTTTGTTATCGCCCCAGCGTGTTTGCTAGCACCTTAAATTGCCGCCATGTATCGCGATCGACTTGGTCTTGCCAAATGGTTACACTGATTTTAGCTGGGGCTGATTCTATCAAGCCAAATGTTAAAATCACCAAGCACCCCATATCAGCGATGCCCAGCAAATTTGCCTGCCACACCGCTTGCTTATGATGTCTAGGTACTTTGACAACCCCACGTACCCACTGGATTTGCCAAGTTAAAAAATCAAAGTTGTCATAGGGTAAGGTTTGATTGTTAGTTTGCGGTTTGGCATGTAACGATGAAATAGCCAATAAGTGACAACTAGAGACTTGCCCGAACCAAAGACTGGCTATAGCGACCATACCTAACAAAATTTTGTAGGCAAGTGCCAAAGGTACCAGGGTTAAAATGCCAACAACCACCCATAAACAAGCCCCCCAAAGCAGTTTTTTATTCACACTGGGTATGAGCCTGGCATCAATATCAATAAATGCGGTGTTATGACGCGGTAAGTAGCGCTCGTTCATCTAAGTCAATTAAGAAGAAGCTTTTAATGATTTGAGCTTGGCTATCAAATCAGCAAATTCTGGTTTGGTCGGATGATTGTGTAAAAACCAATCCAGCAAATCAGGATCTTCTTCTTTCACCAATTCTGCAAAAATTTGCTGCTCTTGTGAGTCGGCTTTTAGATAGTGCGCTCTCACATACGGGTCAAAATAATAATCGAGTTCTTTTAGACCGCGTCTGGCACGGTAGATGACTTTGCGCTGCTCTAATGTAGGTTCTGGCTGGTTGTCACTCATAATAAATCCTTATCGTTGCGCGTTAAATTCGTGTAATTTTTTACCTGTTATTAAGCTTTTGCCTGTTGCGTCGCTTGCCACATCGCAAGCCCTGCTTTAGTCGCTGCTACATTATGGGTACGCAATATACACGCCCCTTGCTGTACAGCAAATAGCCCTGCAACCATACTAGCAACATCTCTATCGGTAGGGTCATGGGGTAGATTGGCTGACTTGAGGACTTCCCCAACAAAGCGTTTACGGGATAATGCCACCATGACAGGTAAGTTAAACCTATGCAACCGATAAAATTCATTCAGCCATGCCAGATTTTGCTGGGCGTTTTTGGCAAAGCCAAACCCTGGGTCAATGATAAGATTGTCACGTCTGACCCCACCTGCCATAACCTCATCAATGCGCTGCTGTAACTCAGTAATAACATCGCTATATAAATCTTGATAATCATCTAGCTGATTCATGGTCGTTGGCTCACCGCGCATATGCATGAGCATGACAGGGATATCAAGTTTGGCAGCAGTAGCAATGGCATCGGGGCGCGTCAAGGCTCGGACATCATTCCAAATTTTGGCGCCGACTTGACTGGCGAGGGTTACCACGGTCGGGCTACTGGTATCAACCGAAACCCACACTTGCTCACCAAATTTATGATCAATCGCTTCAACGACTTTAATGACTCGGTCAATTTCTTCTTGCTCACTCACAGGACTGGCATTTGGGCGAGTAGATTCACCACCCACATCAATAATCGTCGCCCCGTCTTTGATCATCTGCTCGGTATGACGCAAGCCTTGGTCGATATGATTATATCGACCACCATCAGAAAATGAGTCTGGGGTGACATTTAAGATGCCCATGATACGGGGATAAGATAAATCGAGCGTTTGATTATGATAATGAATGGCAAAGTTGGGAATGGGCTGTAACTGCATGATGTCCGCAATGATGGCTAAAATTTTTTACTATTTTAAGTGAAAAACAAAAAAACCGCTATCAAGTTGGTAGCGGTTTTTGCCTAGCCTATATCATGGATAATTTACATTGCAGGTAACGGAGGCGGCGTCAAGCCCGACCCACTTGACGGTGGATTGCTTGGTTTATCAAAATTTACTCTAACAGGCTCTTGATAAACTTTAGGCTCGCGTGGTGGGATACCCGCCATAATGTCTTGCAATTGGTCACGGTCAATAGTTTCCCACTTCATTAACGCATCGACCATGGCATGCATTTTGTCCGCATTACCTTCAATTAATGCACGTGCGATATCATACTGCGCTTCTAGGATACGACGAACTTCGTCGTCCACTTTCTGCTGAGTCGCTTCTGAGATAGTGCGAGATGAGGCACCAAAATAACCTTGGTTTTCATCTTCTTCGTACACCATCACACCCATGGCATCTGACATACCGTACTTAGTAACCATCGCACGTGCCATTTTGGTAGCACGTTCAAAGTCATTTGACGCGCCAGTCGATTGCTGATTGATAAAGACTTCTTCAGCGATACGACCACCAAACAAAATAGCAATGTCATTTAGCATTTTTGACTTATAAACACTAGTCTGATCATGCTCTGGCAATTGCCAAGTGACACCTAACGCCCAGCCACGAGGCATAATAGTAACCTTATGCACAGGGTCGGTACCCGGTAGCATTTCAGCCACTAAGGCATGTCCTGCTTCATGATAAGCCGTTGCACGACGCTCTTCTTCACGCAGTACCATCGATTTACGTTCTGGACCCATATAAAGCTTGTCTTTGGCTTCTTCAAAGTCGTTCATATCGACTGACGCTTTGTTGTTACGTGCAGCAAATAGTGCCGCCTCATTCACCAAATTCGCTAATTGCGCACCACTAAAGCCTGGCGTACCACGCGCCAATGAACGAATATCGACGCCAATTGTTGAGGGCAATTTTTTCATGTGTACACGAAGAATTTGCTCACGGCCTTTGATATCAGGCAAGCCAACTTGCACTTGACGATCGAAACGACCTGGACGCAACAATGCTTTATCGAGTACATCAACACGGTTGGTTGCCGCAATCACGATTACCCCATCATTGCCTTCAAAACCATCCATCTCAACCAATAACTGGTTTAAAGTTTGTTCACGTTCGTCATGACCACCGCCCATACCTGCGCCGCGATGACGACCGACAGCATCAATCTCGTCAATAAAGATGATACAAGGGGCATTTTTCTTGGCTTGTTCAAACATATCACGCACACGGCTTGCACCGACACCCACAAACATCTCAACAAAGTCAGAACCTGAAATTGAGAAGAATGGTACTTTCGCTTCACCTGCAATCGCTTTGGCAAGCAAGGTTTTACCAGTACCGGGTGGACCTACCATCAACACACCACGTGGAATAGTCGCGCCAAGTTTGGTAAATTTTTCTGGGTCACGTAAGAAGTCGACAATTTCTGTTACTTCTTGCTTGGCTTCATCACACCCTGCCACATCTGCAAATGTCACTTTGATTTGGTCTTCTGATAGCATTTTGGCTTTAGATTTACCAAAACTCATCGGACCCATGCCGCGACCACCACCTGCACCACCGCCGCTCATATTACGCATGATGAACAAGAACAAACCAATAATCAATAGCACTGGGAAGCTTGCAATCAGTAATTGCATCATCACACCTTGACGTTCAGGGGTGGCGCCTTGAACTTCAACATTATGCTTGATAAGCTTTGGCATTAGCTCAGTGTCAGTGACCGCAGGACGCACTGTCTCAAAAGTTGAGCCGTTTTTCTTTTCGCCAGAAATTTGCTCACCGTCAATTTTGACACTTTTGACCTGGTCAGTTGCCACCGCAGTGACAAATTGGGAGTAATTGAGCTTATCAGGTTCATTGCGGGTATCAAAATTGCTAAAGACTAGCACTAATACCCCTATCACAACTAACCACAATAAGGTATTTTTTACCATGTCGCTCACGTTGTTTTTCATCCTTCGCGTTAGGGGGTTGATTAAAAAGTGGGGTTAAATCAAAATGTTTACCAAAGATAGGTAGATGTTTCACCAAAAATAGACGTTACATTAATCTTTCAATATAGCATGATATATGGATTTACCTTAACATTATCAAGCGAATTCTCTGTTATTTTCTAGTAAAAACATATTACCAATTTTTATCCAGTTAACTTCATGGATAGACTAAAGCAAATTACCTTATTTGGTGGCAATCCAATACATTTCTTTTGAGCGCGCGCGTGACGCTGCAGGCTTGATACTGCGCACTTTGCTAAAACGCTGCTGCATATTTTTTCGTAAGGCGTCAGAGCCTTCGCCTTGGAATACCTTAATCACTAAGGTGCCACCTTCAGGGAGCACTTGCTCGGCAAAGTCCATGGCAAGCTCACACAAATAAATCATGCGTGGCTGATCGACTGCCGTAAAACCAGAGGTGTTGGGCGCCATATCAGACAGTACCACTTCCACTTTTTTATCAGCGACTTCTGCCATAATGTTGTCAAACACTGATTGCTCACGAAAATCCCCTTGGATAAAGGTCACATTCTCTAGCGTATCCATCGGCAGTATGTCTGAGGCAATGAGTTTGCCATTGTCACCGACTAGTTTGCCAGCAACTTGCGACCAGCTGCCTGGGGCAGAACCCAAATCGACCACCGTCATGCCTTTTTTAATCAGCTGCAGTTTTTCGTTAATTTCTAGCAATTTGTAAGCCGCTCTTGCCCGATAGCCATCGCGCTGGGCAAGTTTGACATAGTGGTCGTCAATGTGCTCTTTCATCCACGCACGGCTACTTTTGGACAATTTTTTGTTGGTAATACGCGTTGCCATAATTTTCTACAAACTACCCTTTATATATAGTTTAAAAATTCTTCACTTGGGATTTGGCTAAAAAATCCAAAGCCATCCTAGAATGACCATTGGTAAATTTTGACAATCTCAAGGGTTAAGGCTGTTATTTTAGCATATTTCACCCAGTTAGCTTGTGTTAACTCATGGATTGGCTATTGATTTTTTTAATCCAGTGATTTTTGTAGATTGATAAGTCATGGCAGCGTTTTTGCCTATGTGTTTTTGCCTATGTATTGCCCATAATTTATTAGGCAAAATGATTAATATGGTATAATGCTAGCTAATTTTTTTTATAGGTCAATTGACAGTTATGGCAAATTCAAGCTTATCAAATGCTGATATCAAACATTTAAAAGGCATCGGTCACCAGCTGAACCCGGTGGTAATGATTGGTGGTCAAGGCGTTACCCCAACCGTTATTGAAGAAATTGGGCGCGCACTGAACGATCATGAGCTGATTAAAGTAAAAATCCCAGCCGGTAGCAAAGCAGATCGTGACGCTGTGGCAAATGCGATTGCTGAAGCCACTGATGCGATTTTGGTAACCAGTATCGGTCGTATGGTGTTATTATTACGTCGCAATCTGGACGCCAATCCTAAGTTATCAAACTTGGTACGTTTTGGCTAGGGCTACAATGGATACGTTACAGGGTGTGACATTCGCACTGACGAGCACGGTTGAGCCACTCACCGTATCGGCAATACTGGACTACCAGCTATCAGTACATGTGGTCGCTGATAGTAAATTTTTAACTATCTTATTTGATGCTGCCCATCCCAAGATTGATGATAGTCAAACCGCTCTACAAGCTGGTCTATGGGCAAATTTTCCGACATTTAGCCCATCGGCACTTCAACGTGTAATGCGTCAAGATTATTTATGGCAAGCAGATTGTTTTGAGTGTTTTATTGCCAAAGATAGCCAAGCGGATAGCCCGTATCTTGAGGTCAATTTGGCGACCAATGGTGAGTTTAATCTTTATTATTTTGACAGCTATCGGACACCGAATGCGTTACCCCCTCGGCGCTTGCCTATCACAGCGCTGACTTATGGTGAGGATATCAATTTTTTTAGCCAGGCGGTTACACAAGATAGCGAGCTTCCGCTTGTTTTTTGGTGTTCTGCAAGTCCAATGCTGCTCACTCATGTACGAGCGGTACAGCAGCAATATGGGTTTAGCACTGGTACTTTTCGTGTCGGTATGACATTTGCCAAATCAGCATTGAACAAGCTGGTTGATGCAAAGGGTAATTATGCGCTAAATCCAACGCGTGTGATTCAGCAACCGTCTGACAATGGATTAGCAGATAACTCAGCTCCAATAGTCGATGAAATGAGTTATTGGGCCATACAGCATGCACAACCAGCGGACTTTCATAACAAGGCACACTGGATAAATACCTAAATTATGATGCTTTTAAACCATCGCACAGCGAAAAATAAAAAACTGGCCTATAAGCCAGTTTTTTTAATATCGAGATAGTGTCACGATTAACGCGCTGGCGCCATTGCCAAGTAAGTTTGCGGATTGACGGCTTGACCATTTTGGCGTACTTCATAATGTAAGTGTGCGCCTGTTGAACGACCCGTGTTGCCTACCGCAGCGATTTGCTGATTTGCATACACCGTATCGCCAACGTTAACATAGTTTGCAGAGGTATGGGCGTAACGGGTGACAGTACCGTTGCCATGATCCACTTCAACATAACGACCATACCCGGTACCCCAACCTGAGAAAGTCACCACACCATTACCGGTGGCATAAATAGGGGTGCCAATGGGAGCAGCAAAGTCCATCCCTTTATGAAACTGTGATTTACCAGTGACCGGGTGGATACGATAGCCAAAACCTGAACTCATGCGTGCAGATGACGTAATTGGGCGCAACGCTAACATGCCATTACCCGCATAGCTGCCCGTGGTAGGCATATTGATGATGGTGGTGGTTGGCTGAGTCGATAGCTTTTGTGCTAAACTTGCGAGGCGGTCTTCTTTTTGCTGGGTTTGTTGGCTTAGATTTTTGATAGCGGCATTGACGGCATCTGAAGGCAGATAATAATCTTCACCATCGTCTTCACGGACAATAACTTGACTGGTTTTACCAGCATTGGTAATCGATAGAATTTGAGCTTGTGCAACACTCATTGTAGTTAAAGCAACAACTGGTAATGCGATTAGAGCTAACTTCATCTTTTATCCTTTGTTAAACCTTATGCTATTAAACCTTGTGCCAATATTGTATAAGCGCTACTTTAGCGCATTGGCAAGATTTAATTCACTATAATTTGGTCTTAAAATCACCTACACTAAGACCCAATACTAAGACTAAATCAAAATTTTTGTCGCTTAACTACCCACCACACTGCTCATTGACTATGAAAAAACCAACCAACCATCTTGCTTCCCGCACTGAGCGTCTTGCCAACTATCAATTACCGTTTCAAAAAAAGCTGCAGCAGTTACAGCAATTGACGAACGATGTTCGCAGCGCTTGGCAAAACGTGTTGCCTCAAGAGGTCTTAGCAAGCTTACAAGTGATTGCTTGTGAATCGTTTAGACTTGTGGTGAGTACGAACAGTCATACCCTTGCCAATCACCTCAATTACAACCAGCAGCACCTACTATCAACACTGCAAGCGTTCGACAACAATTTTCATCAATTTACCCAGTTACGATTTCGAGTAGTGATTGTCAAACCTGTCCATACCGCGCAAATGACAGATTTACAATGTAATCATAATGTTAGCAATGTAAAGAATTGTGAGCTAAGCGAATCTACGAAGCGAAATATAACACAGCTATGTGACCTTGTCACGGACAACGAGCCACTTAGAACGGCATTACAAAAACTGATAAAAGACTAAAATAGCCAAGTTACAATGTAATTTTATGTAAATTATGTTACTAATATAGTAAGATTTATCAATGCATTGATGGCTTGTGCAAGTGAAAGTAAAAAAGTAGAAAAAAATTTACAATTAACATGATAGATAAAGATATCTTTTTTTTTATTTTTAGTGCGCTTATAGTAGTCAATGGCTAAAAAAAGATATCCAAAAATTAAATGATAAAATTGGATGGTTGGGTTTAATTAGTGTAATAAAATGATAACTTCTTGATGAAAAAATGTTACTAATCAAACCATATGTAAAATTTTTTGATTAGTATAAATACATAATAAAATTAATAAATCTAAATAAATCTAGTTAACATTGTCATTTTTTGTTACAACTTTATAGTTAGTTTCATCACTGAATAAAGCTTGTAATAATTTATTATTGAGTGCATGACCTGACTTGTAAGCGTAAAATTCACCCAAAATTTGGTGACCGGCAAGGTATAAGTCACCAATCGCATCTAATACTTTATGGCGTACAAATTCATCGTCAAAGCGTAACCCTTCAGGATTAAGTACGCCGCTATCATCTAAAACAATGGCGTTTTGCATACTACCCCCTAGCCCTAAGTTATTGCTTTTTAGGTACTCAATATCTTTTAAAAAGCCGAATGTGCGCGCTTTGGCAATATGCTCGATAAAATTGCCTTCATTAAAATCCAATTTAAACTTTTGATGTGAGCCATTAAACGCAGGGTGATTAAAGTCAATTTGGAAATCTAACACAAATCCATCGTAGGGACGAAATCCAGCGACTTTATCCTCCACGCGAACCTCAATCGGTTGCAACACCTGAATATAGCGTTTGGCAGACGTTTGCTCGGCAATACCCGCTTGCTGCAATACTTGTACAAATTCGATGGCACTACCATCCATGATTGGAATTTCAGGCGCTGACACTTCGATTTGTAAGTTATCAATTTGAAGCGCAGCGATGGCACTCATCAAATGCTCGACTGTCCCAATGCGCTGACCTAATTCATTGGTGAGATTTGAGGACATCATGGTATCGGTTACCGCATGATAGATAGCGGGTATGGGCTGTGCATCTGCCACATCGCTACGTAAAAATTGAATCCCATAGTCAATGGGTGCAGGAGAAAAGCGCAGGTGTACAGGGTTACCGCTATGTAAGCCGATGCCTTCAAGATTAATGGGTTGTTGAATAGTACGCTGCTGCATAATGCCCCCTAGTAGATTGCACTCATCCTTAGCCAAAGCTAAGTTGATATAATTTGTTACATTTGGCTATTCTACCATTGTCCCTTTCCACATCATAGTGATGCTTGATTGATTTTATCGACCTTTATGATTGACTACAGTGATAAAAAAACCCCACAACGATTAAGCTGTGAGGCTGTTAAAAGTCATACGGTATTTTAGCGATTTTGCTGACGACGTAGATAATCTTGAATACTGTTGCCTGTGCGTTGTGGCTGCGATGATTGCGGTTGCGCTGGCGCAGGCTCAATAGCTTGCTGTACAGGTGGCTGAGGTGCAGGGATGGGTTGTGGTATATCACGGCGTGCCGCATACGCAGGTTCATGCGTGCCTGCTTCTACTTTGTGGGTGCTAGAGGCATCTGAGACAAAATCTCTAGTTGTATGCTTTGGGGTATTATCTAGTGTAAGACCTGTTGCCACCACGGTCACTTGGATTTCATCGCCCATGTCTTCATCAAATACCACGCCATAGAAGATGTTGGCTTCATCAATATCCACCAAGCTATGCACTTTTTGGGTGATGCGCTCTTGCTCTTCAAAATTGAAGTCTGAGCTAGCCACCACGTTGACCAAGAGACCTTTGGCATTTTTAAGTAATAAGTTGTCAAGTAATGGGCTTTTGATGGCTTTTTCGGCAGCGATCTCAGCGCGGTCTTCACCACTGCCTTTACCGATACCCATCATCGCATGGCCTCGGGAAGTCATTGCCGTGCGAATATCGTTAAAGTCGATGTTAATAAAACCATCTTTTGAAATCATATTAGAGATACCTTGCACCGCTTGAAGTAAGACTTCATCGGCTTTTTTGAAGGCATCTTTCATAGAGATTTTGCCATACACTGTCATCAATTTATCGTTAGGGATAGTGATGATGGAGTCGACAAAGTTAGAAAGCTGCTCAATACCTTCTCTAGCCACTTTATTGCGTCTGCCACCTTCAAAGGTAAATGGCATGGTCACCACCGCAACGGTCAACACGCCCAGCTCTTTGGCTAGTCTGGCGATGACTGGCGCAGCGCCTGTACCTGTACCACCGCCCATACCTGCGGTAATAAATACCATGTCAGAATTTTCTAGCAATTGGCGAATTTGTTCTTCATCGCTCTCAGCTGCTTCACGACCCACTTCTGGATTGGCACCTGCCCCCAAGCCGCGGTTGTTATTTTTGATACCGAGCTGGATTTTATTAGGCGCTGACAGGCGGTCAAGCGCTTGTCTATCAGTGTTGGCACAGACAAAGGTAATGCCTTTTACACCATTTTGTACCATGGTTTCAACGGCATTCCCACCGCCACCGCCGACACCGATGACGGTTAAACGGGCTGAATCGGCAAATGTATCAGTGTGATCTTGTACAATACTAAACTTCGCTTCCATAATTGAAAATCTCCGTATACTGTCAAGTAGGCTTGAGCAGCATAAATAGCAAACATATTAAATTAAATATCAAATAAATCATTACACAATTAGTGGATTTTAGAGTCAATCATAACATGAGCACTCTTAAAATACTAAACATCTCTTTTTTAGAAAAATTTACCAAAAAATTTATTCACAATTTTGAGTTTTTCTCGCATGGGCTGAACCTGCAAAGAGTCGGGTGAGCTTTTCTCGCTATGATGAAATGCCTCACTTTGACTATATAACAGTGTGCCAAACGCGGTTTGGTATTTACGCTCACCAATCATCGTCGCAATGGTGCGAAGCTTGTCATCATCACCATATTGGGTGTAGGCAGAAATCGCTGAGTGTTGATTGACCTTGTTTACTTTATTGGCAAAGATTTTTTTGGCTAATGGCAATAATCCACGCATTTCAGCACCACCGCCCGTGATCACATAGCCTTGTTGTAAAAACTCACTTAGTCCTTCTTTATCCAGCTCTTTTTTAATATTGCCTAAAATACTGATATAGCGAGCTTCAGTGACTTCAAGTAGCTCAAGCATATTAATGGTTTTTTCATCGTCATGCTGTGAGCGCTTGATAGTAAAAAATTGGCTTGAGTCAATCCCATGACGATCGACACTGGCTTGGGATTTTTTCATATTTTCCGCTTCAGCAATGGTAACGTCTAGCAACATAGAGATATCCAGCGTTGCGTGATGTCCGCCTTCGGCAAAACAATGGGTATAAATCAGCTTATCCTCACGGTAAACGCAGACACTGGTGGTCGATGCCCCAATATCAATCAGACATACGCCATGATATTTTTCTTCAGGCAATAAGCCGTATTCGGCGGTAGATACCGCATCAAATAGCATTTGGTCGATACTGACATCACATTCTTGCAGCAGTTGCTGCAAATTTTGGCGGCCTTTGACCGGCATCATCATCAGATGATAGAGCACCATCAAGTCACTCGCTTGCATCCCAATCGCATCATCAATCATCTCAGCATTGCCATCTAAAGCAATACCTTGCTGGGCATAATGCATCAAATACAAATCATCTGTAAGATGTTTATTTTTGGCTTGGGTTAGCGCGGCAACCACGTCTTTGGCTTGTACGATATCGTGTTTGATTTTGACTTCGCCCACACTATTGACGCTTTGTAAATCTGGGGTAGAAAAACTAAGCCAAACACTGTTGACACGGCAATTTGCCATGTCTTCAGCGTTTTGAATAGATTGTTTGATGGCAGATTTTAGACGTTCGCGGTGGCGAATGGTACCTTGCGAGAAATCATGATTTTTGACAGTAGATAAACCGATAATACGAATATCTTGCGCACTGTGGATTTGCCCAATCACAGTATGAATAGCAGTAGCACTTAGGTGGACGACGACGATCAGATCTGGCTTTTTCATAGAACACTACAAAATTATGTTTCACCTAATGGCTGGGGTTGGCGGTGGTTTTTAAGGCGTTAGTTTTTGAATCGGTTGCTGAGTTGGCATCGGTCACCGGTTTAGTATCAGCGGATTTGGCATTGACGGCAGTTGTATCACTTGCTTGCTGTATCAAAGGTCGTTTGGTAATTGCCATGCCATTTTTATAGCGTAGATCCACCGTTTGCAGCGTTTTAAGCTGTGGTTTAAGCTGATTTTGTAACATGATGCTCAGTCGATACAGTTTTTCTGACGTATTGTCATTATCAACCAGTACCCGAAGTCCGTTATCAAAGCGAAATAGCCATGCCATTCTGGGCGTTACGATGACTTCTTCAATTTTCATACCCAGTGGCATAAACCAATCACTGACTTGCTTGATTTGCTGCATCATCACAATGGCATTTTGGCTATCGCCTTGTAGCTGCATTAGGCTGGTATTATTTAGGTCATTGCTATCGGCAGGTTTAAATACCGTACCATTGGCATCGACTAAACGCTCACTACCAAACTTGGCAACGGCTTGGCGCGGTACTACATTGACCACAATACCTTGTTGCCAATCGCGGCGCACATCGGCTTGCCCTACCCAATCTACCGTCTCAAGTTTTGCTAGATAGCTTTGCAAATCAGCCTTGAGTAAATTTGTGTCTGCTTTTTCGCCCAATAATTGCTGAAGCTGCAGGGTTTGCTGGGTATTTAACCCTTTATGCTGCAAACTAATCGCGGCATTGGGTAATTTGTTGAACACATTAATCGCCAAAGCCGCTAATATCAGCAACAATAACACAACGCCAAGCATTAACAACTTTGGCAGCAGCTGATGAAAGCGATTGGGGAGCGTAGTATCTAGAGAAGCAGTTGCCACAAATGAATTTGCCATATTGACCAATCATAACTCGGTCTAAAATTATTAATTACTAAAATCTCAACAACAAAAATCAAAATAACTAAAAATATTACAAGGATTTATGCTTAGAAGCATATCATAGCAAATTCAATGAAATGAATGGTAAATAGATAATACGCTTCTAGACAATTCAAGTACTTTTTTTGTAAACAAATATAAACGAAAACGACTTATTCGCTCAACGTTTGTTCTAAGATACGCACGCATAGCGTCGCAAAATCCATGCCACGCGCTTTTGCTGCCATCGGCACCAGACTATGACTGGTCATACCTGGCACCGTATTGAGTTCAAGTAGATATAGCGTGCCTTCGTCATCTCGTAAAAAATCCACGCGTGACCAACCTTTGCCCCCAATGGCGGCAAACGCTTTTCTGGCGATTTGTTGCATGGTTTGCTCTTGCGCCTCGCTCAAATCTGATGGGCATTGGTAGACCGTATCATCACGATTGTATTTGGCTTCGTAGTCATAAAACTCAGTGGTTGGGATGATGCGAATACTGGGCAACACCTCGTCACCGAGGATTGAGCAAGCATACTCACCGCCTGTGATGGCTTTTTCTGCCAAAATAGCGCCGTGGTATTGTTTGAGCTGTGGGTAGGTCTTGGCAAGCTCGCCCGCTTCTTTAATTTTAAAGACGCCGACACTACTGCCTTCGGCGGCGGGTTTGACAAACAGCGGCAAACCTAGCTGCTGTTCGATAGCGGTAAAATCGGTATTGTCATCAAGCACGACGTAAGGTACGTTTGGTAAATCTAACGCTTGCCAAACTAGGCGATTGCGAAACTTATCCATGGCAATTGCAGAGGCTAACACACCACAACCGGTATACGGAATATTAAAGCCGTCTAGCACCCCTTGCAGGCTGCCATCTTCGCCAAAAGTGCCATGCAACACATTAAATACGCGGTCATAGTCGCGCAGTTTTGAGATATCTGTTTCTTTGGGGTCAAAGTGATGGGCATCCACGCCTTTAGCGAGTAGCGCATCAAGCACAGCTTGACCACTCGTCAGTGACACCTCACGCTCGGCACTCCAGCCCCCACAGACGACCGCCACTTTACCAAATTGTTTGACATCGATAAGCTCTGACATATTGATTCCTAATCTTTTGTTAACCGGATTTATTGCTATAATTATTTCACACAAATTTTTAAACTATTGCTTGGCTATGACTTAGCAATAGTATGGGTATGGTTTAGTAATTTTTTTTCACTTATAAAATAATCGCCTGCTGGCAGCATGGGCAAGCTACAACAGCTTTTCAATATCTTAGTTTCATAGCCGTTTACCGCGTGCTTTTCAATCAAGCGGTTGTTCAATCAAACGGTTACTTATCCGCTAGAAATAAATTATTTTTTGCCAAATCTAGACAGAGTTGACCCACGTTACCCGCCCCTTGGGTAATCAGCAAATCATTGCCTTTTAACATACTACCTAGCACCTGACGGATTTGATCCATGTCATTGATGTTCAGCATAATTGGCTCAACTTGTCCGCGAGTACGGATGGTACGGGCAAGGCTGCGACTATCCGCGCCTTCAATCACGGCTTCACCTGCGCTATACACATCGAGTAGCATCAACACATCGACTTGTGACAATACGTCCACAAAATCATCGAAGCAATCACGGGTACGGGTAAAACGGTGAGGCTGGAAAATCATCACCAAGCGGCGATCGGGATAGCTTTGGCGAGCCGCTTTGATGGTCATTGCCACTTCAGTTGGGTGGTGACCATAGTCGTCAATCAATAGCACATCGCCTGCGCCATCTTTCACAGGGTAGTTACCATTGTTTTCAAAACGTCTGCCCACGCCGGCAAATTTTTTGACCGCTTGACAAATGGCTTCATCACTGACACCTTCATCGGTGGAGATGGTGATAGCCGCTAAGGCGTTATAGACATTATGAATGCCAGGAATGTTCAAAGTAATCGGCAGTGGCTCACGGTCTTTACGCAGTACGGTAAAATGGGTTTTGGTGCCATCTGCCACCACATCAATGGCTTGCACATCGTTATGTTTTTCTAACCCATAAGTCAACACAGGACGTGCGATTTTATCAATCAGTCCGTATAACTCTTTGTCATCACCGCACAATACTGCCAACCCATAAAACGGCATATTCTGTAAAAACTGCACATACGCGGCTTTTAGTTTGTCAAAACTGCCGCCATAGGTTTCCATATGGTCTTGGTCGATATTGGTGACAATCGCTGCCATCGGACGCAGCGATAAAAACGACGCATCTGACTCATCCGCTTCCGCCACCAAATAACGGCTTTGACCTAATGACGCGTTTTTGCCTGAGGCGTTAAGTTTACCACCAATCACATAAGTAGGATCTAACCCTGCTTCGGTTAAAATCATGGTAAGCAGGCTAGTGGTGGTGGTCTTGCCATGCGCACCCGCTACTGCAATACCATGACGGTAACGCATCAGCTCACCTAGCATATCGGCGCGGCGTACCACAGGAATACGTCCTGACAAGGCGGCTTGGATTTCTGGATTGGTATGATCAATGGCTGATGACACCACGACCACATCGGCTTCACTGATGTTTTTGGAATCATGCCCGATAAACACTTGAATGCCCATTTGGGTCAAACGGTCGGTCACTGGGCTTTGTTTGATGTCTGAACCGCTAACCATATAGCCATGATTATGGACGACTTCGGCAATACCGCACATCCCTGCCCCACCAATACCGACAAAATGCACGTGGCGAATACGGCGCATCTCTGGAATTTCGACCACACGTTTGGTAATTTTTTTGGTGACACGGTTGGTTTTTTCAGGTTTTTCAGTAGATTGGGCAGTGGCAGTTTTGGCTGATTTTGACATAGACAGGCTCAATGATAAATGACTTATAAGTTGTAAAAAATAATTAGGGTTTTAACTGGGATAAAATGGCATCGGCAGCCAGCTGTGTGGCATTGGGTTTGGCAAATTCACGCGCTTTTTCTGCCATCGCTAAAATTTGATGACGGTCGAGCTTGGCTAAAATCGCACTTAAACTCTCTGCCGTTAATTCTTTTTGCGGCATTAAAAACGCGGCGCCATGTTGTGATAGGGTTTTGGCATTGGCCGTTTGGTGATCATCTACCGCATGGGGCAGCGGCACAAACACCGCAGGCAATCCAACCGTGGCAACTTCTGTGACCGTCAGCGCCCCAGCACGGCAGACTATCACATCTGCCCAGCTGTATGCTGCTGCCATATCTTTGACAAATGGCAAAATCTCATACTGGGTTGATTGGAGTTGTGCTTCGCTATATACCGCTTGGGTAGCCTCTTGGTTGTTTTTACCACATTGATGCCGCACTTGCCACGGCTTGGCGTCTGGCATACTTTCTAGTTTTTTTAGCGTGGGCGCGATATGATTATTTAGTGCCTGAGCACCCAGAGAACCGCCAATGACCAATAGCTTTAAAGGACTGCTATCATTGACATCGATACGGGCTTTTGGTGGCGGTACTTGTACGATAGCCTCACGTACGGGGTTGCCAACTGTCATCACTTTATTAGAAGGTAGTTCGGTGAAGGTATTTGGGAAGGCTTCTAACACTTGATTAGCAAGCTTAGATAGATAGTTATTACTCATGCCTGCGATGGCATTTTGTTCATGAATCAAAATGGGTATTTTACAAAATTTGGCAGCCAATCCGCCGGGTGCGGTCACATAACCACCAAACCCTACCACGATGCCGATTTTATTGGTTTTGATGATTTTGATAGCGGCTAATGTTGCTTTGAGTAAGGTTGACGGGGCTTTAAATAAGCGTTTGATACCGTTCCCGCGTAACCCCTGCATATTGATGGCATGGTAGGTAAAGTCGTAATGTTGTAGCAACTCATTTTCCATACCGACTAGGGTGCCGAGCCAATGCACTTGGGCACCTGATTGTTGTAACGCTTGAGCCACCGCAATCGCGGGAAACACATGCCCACCCGTGCCTGCTGCCATCATCAGCACGCGCGGTTTTTGCATCGTTGGCTCACTCATTACAAAATCCTTATTCAATCGATATATTCATTGGGATTATCCCATCATAAAAGACCGATTATTTGGAAAAACAATCACCATAAAAATGGCAAAATCATAGCATTTTTTTTATACCTTTAAAAGATAAAAGGTTATTTTATAAAAAAACCCTTGAATCACTGTTCAAGGGTTTTTGATAACTTTGTTGCGTGTTTAACTTATGTTAATGACTCACCTAAAATCACACCGCCGTCTTTTTTGGTAATCATCACCGTCGCTGAACGTGGTGTAGTACCACCAGTAATCGCGCCCCATGTGACCCCTGGTTGATCTTCGCCTGGATGTTGGATATTGATGAACAGCGTTTTAAAGTCTGGCGTTAAGGTGATACCCGTTACTTCACAACCTTTTGGACCCACAAAGAAACGTTTGATATTTTGTTCTGTAGCTTGCATACCAACGCGGGTTTTGATACCCGCTGATGTGGTTACTTCTTTACCATCATTGACTTTACCTGGCAACGCAGCTAGTAGCATACAGTTGGTTCTGCTAGTGTAAGCACCGTCATCGGTTTGAATCCATAATACGCCACGTGGGTCGAAGTATAAGCCATCTGGTGAAGACAAATCGTTATTGGCATTTAAACCAGACAAATTTTCTGCGGTTAAATCATTTGGCGCTGCAAATAGGTAGATATCCCAGTTAAAGCTGGTAGCTGTATGGTCGTTACCTTTTTCAGCCCAACGAATGATATGTCCGTTACGGTTACCCTTGTTGGTAGCATAGTTACGTGGGTTAGCTGCATCTACCGGATATGAAACGCCACGATTAGAATTGTTGGTTAATGTGACATAAACTTCACCCGTCACAGGGCTGACCGATACCCATTCTGGACGATCCATTCTAGTTGCACCTAGTGCGTCACCCGCAATACGAGCATGTACCAACACATCAGCTTGGTTAGCAAACGCGTATTTTGCATAAGACGCAGTTAATGCGCCTGTACCAAACGTTAATGGTTTCCATTCACCTGTACCATCATCTTTAAATACTGCAACGTACAAAGTACCTTTATCTAAGAACCTGTTCACGATTAAAAAATATGTTAGGATAGACGCTGCTCAGTGGCCGGTTCTGCCAAGCGGTGATGTCATCCAAGATGTTGTCAGTGACTCTGGAAACC
>NZ_JBIQEC010000078.1:0-615 GCF_045370505.1 Moraxella sp. 179-F 1C4 NHS
GCGTGGTGCCCAGGGACCCCGCGGCCAGGACCACCTTGTCGTACGTCGCGACCCGCTGACCGACGACGTTGCCCTGGAAGTCGATGGTCTTCAGGGACAGCGCGTAGCCCGTGCGGGTCTGCACCATGCGCGTGACCTCCGTGAACGGGATGACGTTCACCAGGCCGGTGGCCCGCGCGGTGCCGAGGATCGTCCGCGGAAGGCTGCGCTTGCCGTGGTTGTTGCCGAAGATCACCTCCTGGTCCAGGGCTGAGCGCACGGCACCGCGGTGGCCGACGTGCTCACGCCGCATATGGTCCCAGTCGTACACGTTCGGGACGCTCACCACCTCGAAGCCGGCGGCCGTGGCGTGCCGAGCGGAGGTGCGGGCGTACTGGTAGTACTCGGCCGTGCCGATGATGTCGACGGGCGGAGCCGCCACCTGCAGGGCCGCGTTCGCCCGAGGGTAGTAGGTGGAGTACATCTCGTCGCCGTCGACCTGGGGCAGGACCCGGCTGAAATAGGAGCGACCGGGCGTCACGGCCATGCCGCCGTTGACCAGGGAGCCGCCGCCCACACCACGTCCCACGTACACCTTCATCTCATCGAAGCGCTCCGTGTCCAGCACACCCGCGC
>NZ_JBIQEC010000011.1:0-90327 GCF_045370505.1 Moraxella sp. 179-F 1C4 NHS
TAGCTCGTAATTTTGAGTCAATGATTTACCTCGCTTGCATCATTATTCATGTTAAAGTGAATTGAGGACACAGCCTAGTATGCTTGTTCAATTTTTATCAATTGTTCATTTTGCTATTAAAACATCGATTCGACCGCATTGCCATTACTATCGTAGCGCATACCGCTGGTCGGTTGTTCATTGGTAAACCAAAAATGGTATTCAGGATTTCCCGCTTGGCTATAAACAATCGCTTCTTGTACCACACCCTGACGGAACAATACTTTTTGTTTGATACGGCTATCGGACAATCGATACGTCACCCAACCATCATATAAACCGTTAACCAAATCGGTGCGAAGCTGGGTCACAAAATTTGGATAGTACACCACCAAAAATTCATCGAAGTAACCGTTCTTCACAAAGGTGGTAAATTGCTCCCCTTCTGGCATCACGCCATTATAAGGACCATCGGCAATGCCTTGTGGCGCAGCTTGCGGTGATTTTGGCGGCAAGATAAGGCTATTTAAAGCATCATAAAACGGCTGTTGGTCAGTTGCCACATTGACAATCGCAGGCGGTTTGCTACCCTCCGCCATCATTTCATTGATACTACTACAACCTGCAAGCGCAAATAATATTGCCGATAAGGTAAGTGCAGTGCCAACACGTAAAAGGTGTGCAGTTATTAGTGTGGTGGGCAAGGCTTTTGTCAACATAGCCGTCCTCTTCAATGGTTAATTAAAAACAATCTATCGTTAGCGGGGTTGGGTGATAGCAGCCGCTTATTGAACGCCGTATTGCTCGCGGTAAGCTTGCATTTTGGCAAGTTCCTCCTGCGTGCCATTTTTGGCGACATACTCGGTAATGTCATCCATCGTGACCAAGGCAAGTACCGGTACATTGAGGCTTTGTGCCAATTCTTGAATGGCAGATTGTTCGCTTTGACCTTTTTCTTTACGATCCAGCGCAACGATAATCCCCGCGACTTTGGCCTCTGATTTTTCTAATAGCGCAACGACTTCGCGCATCGCTGTACCCGCGGTCATCACATCATCAATCACCCAAACTGATTTGCCTTTGAGATCGGCTCCAACCAGCATACCGCCTTCCCCGTGGTCTTTGGCTTCTTTGCGGTTGTAGCCCCAATCGGCATTGATTTGGTGATTGTTCCACAGTGCTTGCGCGGTCGCCGCCACAAACGGAATACCTTTATATGCTGCCCCAAAAATCACCAAATCGCTACTTTCGGTAGATTGTAGCTGCTTGGCAAGGGCATCCGCATACCCATTTGCCAACACCGATAATAGCTCACCGGTTGATAACAAACCTGCATTAAAAAAATACGGGCTTATACGACCTGATTTTAGGGTAAATTCGCCAAATTTTAATACATTGTTTTTGAGTGCCACTTCAATAAAATGCTGGGGAATAAACTGCGGTGCGTGAGCGGCTTGGGTTTGAGAGGATGGGGTTTGAGATGCTTGGGCTTGAGATAATTGCGACATACGCGACTCCAAAAAAGAACAAGTTAAAAAATACCATTAGCCGCCTGTGATTGGGTTTTGCGAGCTAATGGTGATAGTACGTTTGCTGATGGCTGTTTGCTTACCCACTTGCCAGTCGATGGCAATGGCGGCGAGCGCAACATGCGTCGGCTCGATATATAAATCGTCATGCCGGGTCAAAAAATGCAATTGGGTGCGATGCGCCTCGATGTATTGATTGATAGCATCAGCCAAGTCTTGCAAGGTGATTTGGGGGTTGAGTGATTTGCGTGATTTGCATTGGCATAGCAAAAATACACAAAGCATAATATGGTACATTTGTCCCATCAGATACAGTTTGGTTTCGATATTAAGTAGCGCTTGATTATAGGTGGCGTCAGACTGTGTGCTGGGGGCATCGTTGGCTTGATGTGCGCAGGAATTTTGCAATGTCTGCTGTGACAAGGATGTTGTAAGCTTATCCATACTCGCTAAATGCGGGTATCGACCCATAACCTCTTTCATCAGTGAAACACTGCTGTCATTGACGAGCTGTGGCAACAAAGACAGCGGTAAATGCAACGACGGGTGTTTGCTTTGGCTGCTATTGGCCTGCTGTTGCTGCTGCTGGATAAAGTGCCGCATCTCAATGGTTTGCTCAGATAGTAACTGCTCTAGCATGTCAGATTGATGACTTTGCGGACTTTTTTTAGCGATTTTTGTTGTGTTATCCCTCATTGGGTAGGGCTTGGCAACGTCTTTTACACTAGCGGTGTTGTTGTTAGTATCCGCCACTGGCAATGAAAGCGGTTTTTGCATATAGACGTCAATGGTATGGCGCGCGGGTATGACGCGCTTGTCAATCGGGCGACAAGGATCGGGCAAAGCCAATCTTTCTGCCTCAGTCATCACATTGGGATGGCGTAGCTGGTCTCTGTCTTTAACCACTTGGTTTCTTGCGGCTTGGCGCTCAGTATTGGAATACGTCATGGCATACACGGCTATAAAATCACTGATAGATAAATGATGAAAAATTTTTGTTGAAACCCACCACTAATCGCTTAAAGTCGACAAAATATGCTGATAACCTGACTGCCAATCTGGGTGGTTGAGCCAAGTAGCTGGAAAATTAGTGATAATGCGTTTGCCCGTTGTTGGCTCCATACAGGGCAGCGATAAGTTCAAGCCCTGTGCAGTCGCCAAATAGTTTAGCACAGTATAGAGCGGGACTGGCGCGTTATCTGTCGCCAAGTAAACTGGCACGGTTTGACCCGCATTGATGACCTTGACAATGATGCTGACTAAATCTGTATCTATAATACGATTAGTCCATGTATTACTCGGATAATCGCTAACCTTATTTGGCGACTGCGCTGCTAACTGTTTTGCCATAGTCAGTAGACGCAGTCGTGACTGCCCATAAATCCCACTTGGGCGAATGATAACACTCTCATCTTCAAAGTACTGCTGCAACAACTGCTCAGTCTGCAAAATCACTTGAGAAGTGGCGCTCGCTGGCGCTGACACAGGGGTATCGATATCAATGATTTCGCCCGCGTTTTGCCCATAAACGCCTGTCGAAGAAATAAATACCACACGCTTGAGGTTTGGCAGATGGTCACCCAATCGCACGACATGCTCGGCAATCGCATAATAACTGTCACGGTAGCCTTGTAGCGACAAGGTATCTGGACTGACAATGATACAGATTTGGCTAATTTGGCTTGTCCATTGACTTAGCTGCGCAATGGCTAACGCGCGCGCATCACTGGCAACAAAATGTAGATTTTCCTGATATAGATTGTCATTATCGGGTGGCAGCTTGGCTGTCATGGCGTCACAGAAAGCCAAATCTGTCGGCGTGGAGCGGCTGACACCAATCACGCAATGCCCCTGCGCCGCTAATTGCTTAGCAACTGGTAAACCAATTTTGCCCAGTCCAATCATTAAAATGGTTTGCATCATGCTATGACCTATCGTGAATGGCATTAAAAAAGCTGACTATTTTTAATTGATGTATTTTTAACCGATTTATTGTTGAAAACGCATCGATAAATCAATGGCTTTGATATGCTTCGTCAATGCACCCATTGAGATAAAATCCACCCCGGTTTCTGCCACTTGGCGTAGATTGGTAAGACTAATATCGCCTGAAGCTTCAAGCTGGCAAGGCTTGCCAAGACTAGCAACCAACTCGACCGCTTTTTGGGTATCTTCAATGGTAAAATTATCGAGCATCACGATATCGGCATTGGCAGCGATGGCTTGATGCAACTCATCAAAATTTTCTACTTCAACTTCCACTGGCTTATTGGCAATCTGACGCGCCTGACTGACTGCTTGGGCGATACCGCCACACGCCATGATATGGTTTTCTTTTATCAAAAAGGCATCGTATAGCCCGATACGGTGATTATTGCCGCCGCCACATAGCATGGCGTATTTTTGCGAATGGCGTAGCATTGGCAGGGTTTTACGGGTGTCTAACAATTTGGTCGGCAGTTCTGCGATAACCGCCACATGGTTGGCAACCACAGTGGCAGTGGATGATAAAGTCTGTAAAAAATTGAGCGCGGTACGTTCACCCGTCAGTAGTGCCCGGGTGTTACCGATGAGCGTCACCAAAACTTGATTGGCTGTCACAGCGTCACCGTCTTTGACTGCCCAATCAAGCTGCATATTGGGGTCAAGCTGGCGAAATACTTCATCCACCCATGCCTTGCCCGCGACCACCATCGGTTCACGACAAATAATGGTTGCCGTATCGCGCTGTGTGTCGGGTATTAACTGCGCGTTAATATCCCCAGTGGCGATGTCTTCTTGCAGCGCAAGTGCGACTTGTTTTGCGGTTTCAATACGTAGTAGTGAGCTGATTTGGGGCGTGGTGGCCGAGGTGTCACTAATGGTTTGGCTAGCAGCAGACATGCAAATAATCCCTTATTGTCGATGGGGTATTTTCGATGAGGTATGTTCGATTGTATTATCGCTTATTCTTTGGGGGCTTGGGTAGTAGTTTGTTGATATAAACGCAGGGCAATCAACGCCAAAGCGGCTACAATCGCGGCGAGTACGCCCCACAGTGCCCATGTTTTGTAGCGTTCAAACGCCGCGTTGGGATTGTTCAATGCCTCGATATTTTGCATTTGTCCTTCAACGGTGTTGCCGAGGCTGGTAAGTTGTTGGTTGGATAGAGTGATATTGGGTTGTTGTAATACGCGTGGCTCGTTAATCACCAGTCGATAAGGCGCTGTGCCTTGTGCTAAAAAATACATCTCATACATGGGCGTTAACAGATTGACCGGCAAATCATCTTGCTGCATTTGACCGCCCAATTGCAGCGATTTGGTCAACGTCGGTTGCCAACTGACCGTGGTATGGTTTTTATCAATTTGTGAATTGGCTAAAATTTTATCATTACTTACATTAGCGGTTTTGTTGATTTTAGCCAATTGATTGGCTTCTTGCTCAGGTACCTTGATGCTCACTTGCCACAGCTGATTTTCGGGGACAAAAAAACTCACCCCTGTGGTCAACATAGGCTGAGCAAGGCTAAGCCGCCATTGGTTGGTGTCATCTTTGACTTTTGAAAAACTGGCGCGGGTCAAGAAGAAACTTGCCTCACTCACCATGCGATTTAAACTGGCTGCCTCAAGATTGATAGGCTGATTTGCCACCACTTGCCAATACCGATAATTGGCTTGCTGCGGCTCGATGGCAATAGCATTGCCTGTCGCTATCGGCTGATTAGTACCGTCAGCTTGCGGCGCTACCATTTGGCTATGTTGGGTAGATTGGCTAGGGCTAAAGGGGCTGACCACCGTTTGGCTGACCATCTGCCAGCTTTGTAAGTCATCACTGCCATAAATTTGCAGTTGCAGTGGGCGCTTGCTGGGCTGGGCTGAATTCACGGGTAAAAATTTTAGCCAAAGATTGACTGCTTGCTCGGTTGATAAATTAGATTGGTTTTTGGCAAAGTTGGGATTGGTTAACCACCAAGTTCTGACCGGGTTATTGGTAACAGCGGCAACTGGGTTTGAAGGTAAATTGCTAAGGTCAATATTAATTGATTGTTGGTTGTCTGGGTTATCAAGCTGTACGGTCAACGCATGGCGTAATTTTTCCACCGCATTGGGGTTATCGGTCTCTACGCTAACTACTTGCAATACTTGATTGACAGATGATTGTTTGCTGACAGGGCGAATCGCCATCGGCATAATATGACCTTTGGCATCAATCAAGCGATAATTTTGTTTATCACTAATACTTACGCCATTTTGCTGCATGATTAACGCTAACAAACTGGGCGTTAACGACGAAAATTTTACCAGTTGGGCGCTGTTGGGATTGTCCGCTTGATTTTCTCCCGGTAAATCAATGTCGATTGCAAAGCTATTTTGCAATGCCTCAAAGCCATAGCTGATATTGTCAGTGTCATGCGCTTGCTCTGACTTGTCAACGATGGCAGGCGCTACCGTGGTCGTGGTGGTCTTTTGCGAGGCAACAGTGATGGATGCCGTTTGCGTGGGGTTTTGGGCATCTGCTTGCGTGTAAATGATAGCTACTAACAATAGCGGCGAAACTAAAGTTGCCGATAAAATACAGGCGCGGTGTTTGGCTAATCTCACGTGACAATGCTTATTTTTTTTCATTTTTACTTCATTGTTAATTTATAGTTACTATAGAATTTATAGCTCCTATATAACTGATATGGCTTTACAAGCTCACCCATTGCGATGGACATTGACAAGAACTCAGACCAATTAAACTTAACCAAAAAAACAGCGTAGCCCGTCTTTGGGTTATCGACATAAAGCCGTCAGTCATAACTAATCTAAAAAATTTGAAAATCCTAGCATCGCATGGTTAGCATCAGCAGGCAGTATCAACCTTAATTTGTTATGTTAGAAAAATGATAAGTAGCATTCTAACTCATTGATAGTAATTAGATTTATAATTTGGTTGATATGAAGCTTTGCCCTATAAAGATATTAACAATACCCACTCAAAACTTCTATACCGTGCTACAAACCACTAACAAGACGACTGATATTTTGGATAAATTCTAGCCAGATGTTACAATTTAAAGACAATTAGGCAGCAAGTCTTTGTGCATTTAGCTAAGCCCGCCTGCCGTAAATACGAAAAACAACCTACGTTATTCACGATTTTTAGCAGGGGTTTACTTAGCTTTTTTTAGGGGCATTGGGTTTGTCTGGCCTAAGTTTATCTGACTTGAGTTTACCTGCCTTAGGTTTACTTGACTTAGGCGGTAAGGGTGCAAGATAACCAATGACTAGCATCAACAAGCCTGCCCCGATAAAAGACACCACACGCAGTACTGCACTGGTATTCGACATATCAATCAATAGCAACTTGGCAACCACCATGGTCAATAATGCGATACCGGCAAACCATACCAAGCGAATGACTTTTTTGTTTGCCAAGAACATCAATACCATCGCAATGATGGTCCATAAGATAGTCAGCCCCGTCTGTACCATACTGACTGACCAAGCCCCATGTTCCCACGTTGGCGTGCCCCAAACGCTGGCAAACCCACGCACCAACATACTACTGACCGTCACAAATGCCCCTAAACCGCAAGCCACCAAAACGATAGTACGATAGTTGCTATCAACTTTGAGTGCCACATAAGATTGGTACAGTAAAATACTGATTAAGGTCAAATCCAGCGGATTGAGCAGCGGCAGATAAACGCCCAATAGCTGACCGTCTAACGAGAAATTGGCAGACAAACTCCAAATAAAGGTCATCGGTACCAAAATATAAGCACTGTGCTTAAGTAACCTATCAAGCTCTAACCAACCAAGTAAACGACCACCAAACGCCTGAAGTTTTGGCAACAACAACAAACTCATCAGCCCAAGCACAGCCAGCACGGTCGGTAAAATAGTGATAATGGCTCGAAGCTCCTGGGCATGTTGCCAATAGTTAAATGGCACTTGTTGTAGCATCCAAGTTAGCATGGCAATCAGTACCAAAAACCAAACGAGCGCGTCAACGCTTGTATCGGGTCGGTCGCGGTGCCAGCGACTAAGCAGCCACGCGCCTAGCAATTTTGCGATGGCTAAACAGCCGAGCATGGCGAGCAAATAACGCCCCAACCCGCTAAATGCTGTGATGTGATAATCGTTTAGGTCTACAACCGTCTCGACCTTAACATGGGTGAGACAGACTAGCACCCAACTCATCATCGCAAACGGTAAAATCAAGCGGCTCACCTTACGCATACTGCGCCAAACAAAACGCTGATGCATCAGTTGTCCCACAATTAAAAATACCGCCATACCCACGGCAAGTTTGATAGTGGTGGTTTTGCCATCGTTGTTCCAAAAGGGGGCAGCGGATAAAATCGCCGACAGATACAGCACAAACCCAACAACCACAAGCCCGGTCGCAACAAAGCTGTGACTGGCATTATCAGCAATTTGTTGAACCCGTTTATACGTCGTTTTGACTGCCTCAGGTTGAGTTTGAGGCTGAGTTTGAGGCTGGGCTTTAGCTTGGAGTGTGGCTGCCGTTTGGGGTGTGGCTGCCGCGATATTGCCCCTACCATGACGCAAAATAAAAGCAGACAGCAGCACACACGCTGTCAATACAGTCAGTGGCAAGGTGGATGAAGCCGCCACTATAGACGTTTGGTGCGGAATAGATAATTGATCAAGTAGCCCATACCAATGCCGCATAAGGGTATTAAAGCCCACCAATAACACGATACTAAAGCCTTGCAATGCCAACCCAAAATATACCGTCCAGCGTCTTTGGGTACGCGCACCGAGCCACACCAATGCAGCACCCTGCACTGCCCAACCGATACTAATCCATTTGGCTGATAGCGCCAGTGGTATCACCAAAGCCAAAAACCCACAGCCGAGCGCAAGGCTGGCTTCAATAAGTAGCTCAAAGCTGTTATCAAACTGGTTGTTGGCTTGTGGGTCGCCTGCGATGCTACGACGATGATGTTTGAGCAGCCACAATCCTAGACTCAAATAAATAGCCGATAACGCACTGCTAGCAAAGGCCAAATGATAAGGCAAATCATTGAGCAAGCTTGCCATCAGCCCAAACCCCAGTAACGCGGTGCCAAACAACAATCCTGAATCTATCGATAGAATCGGGCGTTTGGCTGCCCCCGTGTTCATTTGTAGCAGCGTTTGGTTATAACTCACGACCTGCTGAGAGTATCTAACTGCAATAAACAGATACAGCGCCATGTGCCCAACCACTAATCCCAGCAGTTGCCAGCGTAATGACAGCCAGCCTGCACCTGCACTATTGCCACTAAATGCACGAAATCCCCACACATACGCAAGCCCAAAAGTCACCACTAGGCTGAGCGCATTGAGCAATTTCCAAGTGCGATAATGGGCAATCACCGCAACCGCTATATTGAGTAATAAATAATAACTAAATAGCATCACCACACTACCATCAGGACGGCTAACCAGTATCGGCGCAAAAAACGCCCCACCGAATGCCAAGACCGCAAGCGGCAGCGCATTTTGCCACACCGAAAACATCACTGTTAACCCTGCTAGTAACGCAAGCACGCCGAAGGTTAAGGTTGATGGTAGTAGTCCATACAATTTAAAACTCGCAAACACCGTCAAATAAATCACCGCAAAGCCGACACCTTGCAAGGTTAAACCGTAACTGCGTTTTTTGGCAGTGGTGCGATAGCCGACTACCGTTATCACCAAGCCACCTAACGCTACCAGCGCCATGCGCACAGGCATCGATACCTCAATATATTGGCTGGCAAGTTTGAGTAATAACACCACGCCCACTAGCAACACCAGTGCCCCGACACGCACCACCAAGTTTTCCCCAAAGAACCATTGGGTGGCACTTGCCCAAAGCGATGTCACAATATTGGTAGCGCTTTCATCATCTCTTAAAGAATGAGAAGAATGAGATGATGACTGTGACAAGGTAGGTTGATGCGGTAGGGCTGCGTCATTCACTGACGGCTGCGTTGCCGTTGGGGAGGTTGAACCAACCGAAGCGTCAAGCGTGTTCGCGATTGGCAAAGAGGCAACTATTGAGAGGGGCGCTGGGGAGGGCGTTGGGACGGTGGCTTGACTGATGGGCTGCGTAATGGGGTCAGTAATAGGGTCAGTGACAGGCTGATTTTGGCGGTTATCGCTTGCCGATTGCTGGCTAGATGATGGCTTTGCCTCGCTGCTTAGGATATACACGGTTGCCATGACGTCAGCGAGTTGTTTTTGCAGATTGTCGAGCTTGGATTCAAGCCGGGTGATTGCTTTTTGTTGGGCAAAAATTTTATAAAGCGCCCCCACGACTGCCAGTATCAACGCCGCTATAATCGTATCCATCAAATGCTCTACCCTTGTTATCAGCTTAGCGATAGCATACCATTTTTTTGCAAAATTGCTTTTTTTTAACTGTGTCTTTCGGTTAAGGTGATGATAAGCCCATTTTATGCTAAATTAGCCACAGCGTTGAGTAGCGTTTTACTAACTATTTGAAACACCATTTTGATGATTGGGCGGGGTATGGTTATGTCGGGATTTAGCATTGAGCAGGGTTTATTAAGCCCATGCGAGTTTGTGGCGTCACCGAATTTTGGACAACGCCCCAACCCTAACGATATTCATCTGATTGTGATTCATAACATCAGCTTGCCGCCCAGTGAATTTGGTCTAAAAAATGACCAAGGCGAGCATTTTGTTCGTGCATTTTTCCAAAATCAGTTAGACCCCAAAGCCCATCCGTATTTTGCAACCATCTATCAGCAGCAGGTCTCCGCGCATTTGTTTATTGAGCGTGATGGCAGCGTCACGCAGTTTGTGAGCTTTGATGAGCGTGCTTGGCATGCTGGCAAATCTAGTTATTTGGGCGTGCCAAACTGCAATGACTATTCGATTGGGATTGAGCTAGAAGGTGATGATTATAGCGAGTTTGATGACAGGCAATACCAAGCTTTAAGTGACGTGATTGCCGCGATTTATCAAGCTTATCCCAAAACCATCAATCATCTAGCCGGTCACAGCGATATCGCGCGCGGTCGCAAATCCGACCCGGGGCTGCATTTTGATTGGGTGAAATTAAGAAACATGGTCAATAGAAACATGGTCAATAAAAATGACATCAGCCATTAGATGACTTTCGAAAATTTATTGTATGGCAATTTTTTAGGATAACGATTTTGTAAAATAACGATTTTGAAAGATAACATTTTTGCAAAATAACAGCACCCCAATCAAACTAAAAAATCCCATCATTACACCCATTTCTCGGCAAAACTTGTAGCGATTCTTTCATGTCAAAACTTATCAAATCCACCGCGATTATTAGCTTTTTTACCATGTTGTCACGCATCTTGGGGATGATACGCGACATGGTATTGATGAGCGTGTTTGGTACGGGCGGCATGATGGATGCGTTTTTGGTGGCCTTCAAATTGCCCAATTTTTTGCGGCGGCTGTTCGCTGAAGGCGCTTTTGCCCAAGCTTTTGTCCCTGTACTATCCGATTATCAACACCAAGCCCAAGATAACGACACGACCGATAGCAAAAAAGCCTTGCTCGGCATTCAAATTCTTATCAGTCGGGTGGCAGGTACGTTATTGTTGATTTTATCAGGCTTAACCGCCGTGATAGTCATCTTTGCGCCTGCTGTGATTGCTGTGTTTGCGGTCGGTTATCTGCATGAGCCTAGCAAATTTACAACCGCAGTTGAGATGCTTCGTATCACTTTTCCTTATTTGTTATTTATCGCCATGACCGCCTTTGCTAGTAGTATTTTGCAAAGCGTGGGGCGGTTTGCCTTGCCTGCCTTTGCACCGGTGATTTTAAATGTGTGTATGATTGTGGGCGCGATTTGGGTAGCGCCGCTGCTTGCCAAGCCAATTTTGGCAATCGGTTATGCAGTTGCAGTGGCAGGTTTGCTGCAGCTATTGATTCAATTGCCGCAATTGCATAGCCATCAGCTGCTGGTGATGCCAAAGGTTAGCTTTCGTCATCCTGGCGTGCGACGGATTTTAAAACTCATGCTCCCTGCGCTGTTTGGGGTATCGGTTACCCAAATCAATATGCTGGTCAACACGGTACTGGCTTCAACCATGGTTGATGGCTCGGTCTCTTGGCTGTATACCGCCGAGCGGATGAGTGAGTTGCCGCTAGGTCTGATTGGGGTGGCGATTGGCACGGTGATTTTGCCCAGTCTATCCAAAAGTATCGCAAGCGATGACCATCAACAATTTGGACACACCCTAGATTGGGCGACGCGATTGACGGTGTTGGTCGGCGTACCTGCATCCATCGCGCTTGGCATGATTAGTAATGTGTTTATGATATCCCTGTTTGAACATGGAGAGTTTGTGCGGCAAGATGCCATGATGAGTGGGCTTGCGCTACAGTGCTTATCAGGTGGGATTTTGGCATTTATGCTCATTAAAATATTTGCCCCGGCTTTTTTTGCCCGTCATGACAGTCGCACCCCTGTCAAAGTCGGTGTGATTAGCGTGATTGCCAATGTCGTGCTAAGCCTAATACTGGCTGAGTTATTTAAAAAGTGGCAAATCGCGCCCCATGCCGGGCTAGGACTTGCCAATACACTGGCGTCTTTTATCAATGCGGCGCTGTTATATTTTTATTTACATACCCAGGGTATTTATCGCTTTGGTGCGGCTTGGCGACGATTAGCGGTTATCTTTGCCATGGCAAATGGGGCAATGGGGTTGGCACTTGCCGCTGGTATTCATTTTTTCCCCGTTACTGCGCATCAAGGTGTTCGTATTATTGCGCTATTGGCGTTGTGTGTGGTGGGCGCTGTGGTGTATGGCGCAGCGCTATTAATCACTGGCTTTAAGCTATCAGAATTAAAACCGCATCATAGCGTTCAATAAACAATAGACAACGGAAAACAGACAAAAAAACGGCTAAATAAAATTTATCTAGCCGCTTTTTTTAACTGAAGTTTTTAATTAATTTTTGTGAGTGATTTTTGCACGTGAGATTTTTTAACCGATTCAGGCATCAACCCACCAAGACATTAGCGCTTTATCGAATTTTGGCAGTCTTTATTATCACAAATTCCATATAGTACCAGCGAGTGCCCTGCTAGGGTAAAGCCAAAGTCTTTGGCGACTTTTTCTTGCAGCGCTTCGATTTCTTCATTGTGAAATTCAATGATTTTGCCGCATTGGTCACATACCAAGTGGTCATGGTGCTCATCTTTGGCGATTTCAAACACTGACAAGTTGTTTTCAAAATTGTGACGCTCGACAATTCCCGCTTGTTCAAACTGGGTTAACACGCGGTAAACAGTCGCAAGCCCCACGTCTTCGCCGTGCTCCATCAAGGCTTTATACACATCTTCTGCGCTCATATGATGGGATTCGGCTTTTTCTAGCAATTCTAAAATTTTCAAACGCGGTAACGTGACTTTCAAACCGGCACGACGCAAATCTTGGTTGGTAAAAGACGACATAAAAATCCTCGCACCTATCAGGTGTCGCTTATAAACTAAAAATTATAACTATAATAACAAATTCGATAAAATCCCACAGTAAAAAAACGTGACATCACTGGCAAAAGCGCCCGTTGACAAATAAAGGGCGAATGCAGGCTAAAGACAAAGTACGCCAACCACCAGAACGCCAAATACCAAACCACCGCGGCGTTTTACACCCAAACATTAACTGTATGTAAAATAATTTAAATTTTGGGGTCAATAGGTAGGCAAAAAAACCCAAATCACGTATGATAAGTCGTAAATTTTATCGTTCACCATCTCAAAGCGGTTTGACAAATGACATCTATCACAACACTATCAAAAAAACTGGCAGTCCTGCCTTTGGTTGCCGTAATTAGCAGCGTCACCGTATTACCAGGTTGCTCATGGTTTAGCGTGTACAAAATCGATATCCCACAAGGCAAGCCGATTCATGAAGACAAATTAAGCCAAGTGCAAGTGGGTATGAATGCCAATCAAGTGCTATATATATTAGGTAGCCCAACCTTTAGAGACACCCTAAATCCGGTACGTTGGGATTACCTGTATGATTTTACCCCAGGTACTAACGCCAAACGCGCCAACAAGCCGGCGATTCATAACGCCCAACAATACGCCAAAATTTATTTTGACCAAAATGGTATTGTCACCAGCATTGAACGCCCAGCGGTGACTCAGTAAGTTTTTCTGACTAAAAAAGCCAATCATTGCCGTGATGCTGTGATTGGCTTTTTTTGTGCGCTACACAATAATACCGGCTCACACCCTCATCGGTTGGATTTTTTGGACAGTAATTTGCGTTTGTTTTGCGGGTCGATGGTCAAAGGACGATAGATTTCGATTCTATCGCCTGTGTTGATAGGGCTTTGCCAGTCTAGTTTATGGGAAAACACACCGACACTATAGCTAAAAATCTGCGGATACTGCTGTTGCCAACCTGTGGCATTGACGGCATCAATCACTCGGCTATCATCAGCAAGTTGCAGGGTTAACCGCAACTGTGTTTGGCTATCGGGCGCAAAGGCTATATCAACAGTAATCATTTCGCCAGTCCTAGCACCCACCCCACCATCGCCAAAACCACTGCCAATGGCACAATAATACGCACCGCAATGCGCCAAAGGTTATATAAGCCTTCTGAGCTAAAATTCAATGATTTGCGCAAATGGCTGATTTTCATTTGCCAGCCTGCAAATACGGCTAGCCATACCGCCGTGACTAAACTAATCACGATAATCAGCTGATTGAGCCAAGCGGTTGGCACCATGGCTAGCGCAAGACTAAGCACTGCCAATACCACCAATGCCAAAAAGTTAAATTGCTGTTGTTGCCAGCGTAGTGACACTTGATGGGTCAAAATATGCAGTAAATACGCCGCCCCTGCCAGCATCGCCAATGCATTCAACACTGCTGCCATTGCGCTGTTTGGCGATAAAGTCATGGCAATCAGCGCACCCGCTAGTAACTGAAAACTCCACACCGGTAATACATAGCGACTCGCGGATTCGCGTGCCTCATCGGCAGTTTTAGTGCTCATCGTGAGCATTTGGTGGGTGCGCGCATGCCAGTATAGCCCCGTACCTGCGCCCACACAGACCAGCGCCAACACTACCGCCCCTGCCCACTCCGTCAAGGACGTCGCTGTCATCTGCCACGCCACAAACCCACCTTGCATGACATTGACCACCAACGCGGCAACGGCAAAACCGACCGCCAACCAACCTGCCAAATGCTTGATAAAACTCAGACCAATCACTATCAGCACCATGATGGCTAACAAGGCAGGCAAAGCAATATTGCTCACCAGCGGATGGATAATCTCGCCACTACTTGCCAGTAAATGCCCCACGACCGCCATCAGCAGCACAATAGTCAACCAACCAAACCCGCGCCAAACCGTTGACACGTCAGCTTCACGGGTTAGTATGGGCAGACCGACCAACGGTGACGTACCACTACGATGTGCCAAACCAATCTCTGCAAACACCAATGGCAATCCGACCAAGGTCATCGCCACTAGCCACAACAACCAAAAATCAATCTGCCCAATGTAGTCACGGCTAAACCAAGTAAAAACCAGCAGCGGCAGCAAGCTTGCTATCAACATCGGCTGTAAACGATTAAATGGCATGGTGTTGTATTCCTTTGTAGCAGTGGGTTGTTGTCATAAAATTATTTGAGTCGCTTCGCTAAAGTGATTTTAAAAAAGTGACTTAAAAAAATGACTTGAAAAAAGCGACTTTGAAAAAAGTAACGTTAAAAAAAGTGATTTAAAATTCAACAGTGCAAAACTAAATCGCCGCTATTTTAGCAAACCCACACTGTATGCAAAACCCACCAACGCAAAATCCACACAAACTTATCAAAAATAGCTGTCAAAATAAAAAACCCTGCGTATCACAGGGCTTTCTTTATGGCTTCAGATTAAAAAGCGCGGTCACACATGCGGTAAAATCGCAGGCATCAAATCATGAAAGGTACGACCTGACGCGGTTTCACCAATGGCATGCATTTTCCACTCACCGTTATGACGATAAATTTTTGCCAAAATCAGCGCGGTATGGCTGCCTTGGGCTGACAAATCATAACGGGCAACTTCACTGTTATTGCTGGCATTCACCAAACGACAAAACGCATTATTGACCGTGGCAAAAGTTTGACCTGTAAAGCTATTAACAGTAAAAACCAAGGCTTGCACATGGTCAGGGATACGAGATAAATTGACATTAATCACTTCGTCATCGCCATCGCCAGCACCCGTGCGGTTATCGCCTGTGTGTTGTATGCTACTGTCTTTTGACTGCAATTGTCCAAACCAAATCGCATCCACCATTTGTTTGTTGGCATCAAGCATGATACACGACGCATCCAAGTCAATGCTACCGCCGCCACTGCCACCACCGCCAAACAAGCCACCCAAAAATCCACCTGATTTTTGCGGCGCAGCACCGACATCCCAACCCAGACCCATTTTGATTTGGCTAAGTGCCCCACCTGCTTCTTTTTCTAACGAGATTTTTTGACCTTTTGATAAATTCACTGACATGTTGGTTTCCTTATTTCTTACTATATTTTTTACTATTCTAGCTAGCTATGTTTTAAGAGTTTAACAACTTAGCAGAAACTGACTATAACAAACCGCCCAAAATACCTTCATTGCCACCGCGTCCGCCTGAGTTTGACCCCAGTAAACTTTGAATCCAGCCTTGGTAGGTATCACGGTTGCGCGAGCAAATCACTACTTTGCCCTGACCTGAGAACTTTAGTACCATGCCTTCGCCGCTCGTAACTGAATTGATGATATTGCCCAAAAAGCCTTTTTTCTGGCTAGTCGCCATTGACAGGCTATATTGCAGTCGGCTATCCCAGCATACCACGTGACCATTATCAATAATCACATCTTTATCAGGCGTGACATCAATCTCAAACAAAGAACCAAACCCCGATACCACGAGCTGACCTTGACCTTGCGTTTGCATGACCATAAAGCCACCCGTATCCCCAAATATAGCGCCGCCTAAATTGCGCTGGATGTTGGCACGTAAATCAACACCAATGGTTGCTGCCACAAAGGCACCGTCACTGAGCGTATACTGATTGGCGCCGACGTCTAAAATTTGCATATCACCATCAAGTGTGGGCGCCAGTAAGCAGTCACCCTCACCATTTACCGCTTCAATTTGCTGTTGAAAAATCGACTCGTCATTGGCAAATCGGCGCATCAAAGCTTGCATGATGCCGCCACGCATCTGACCTTTGAGCTCAAGATTTGACTCCATCATGACCATGGCATTGGATTCGCAATAAATCGAATCGCCTTTTTTGAGATTACAATGTAAAAATGGCTCAATCGTCCCAATCATACTAAACGTCGCTGCCATAGGTTAAAGTATCCTTATAGACTAGGTGGCAAAAATGATAATAAAAGTAGCTAAGTTTGAAAAAGCCCTTAGGCTTAAAAAAGTGCTCAGGCTTAAAAAGTGCTCGGGCTAAAAAAATGGTTATGTTGAAAAAAAGGGGCAAGCCGATGCCACCCCATTGTTAAAAAAATATTAAAAAATTTTAGCCAAAAAACTAAACTGCAACGCCATATGACGCAGCCAATGGTCCTAGACCGCCAGCAAAACCTTGTCCAACCGCGCGGAATTTCCACTCGCCATTGTTCTTATAAAGCTCACCAAAAATCATTGCTGTCTCGGTGCTGCTGTCTTCTGACAAATCATACCGAGCCACTTCAGCGCCGCCTTGGGTATTGACGATACGAATATAAGCGTTTGCTACTTGACCAAAGTTTTGGTTACGCGCTTGACCATCATAAATCACCGCACAAAATACCACTTTGCTCACATCGGCTGGGACTTTAGTTAAATCTACTTTGATGACTTCATCATCGCCATCGCCTTCACCGGTGCGGTTATCACCCGTATGCTCTACCGAACCATCAGATGATTTTAGGTTGTTAAAGAAAATAAAATCTGCATCTGCCCGTACTTTACCCGATTCATTGACCAAAAACGCGACCGCGTCTAAGTCAAAGGCTTGCCCGTCAGTGGCACGTGGGTTCCAGCCAAGACCAACGGCCATGTTGGTTAAATTCGGTGCTTCCTTTGATAAATTAACATTACCACCTTTGGTTAAGCTAATTGCCATTGTTTTATCCTTTGTAATAAATTTTTGAAATCAAATAAGAAAATCGATGTCCTTTGTCATGCGCTGCACCTTTCACGCTCAGACTACAAGTGCCTAGAACAAAAGCGCGCCCAGACTAAAAGCCTCAGACACCGTAAAAAATCGCCTAAAAAAACAAAACGTGAGCCGAAACCCACGTTTTAACTATACCTTTGGTGGTAGAATTTGTCCACCATTAGGCTACATTAAGCTGTTATATTTATGTGTCAAAAGCTTAAGGGATATTAAGCTCAAGTCAGCATCCTAAATACCGCTACGGTTATGCATGAGCCTCAGTCTGTTTAGCGCCTTTTAGCATCTTTTAGTGTTTAGCCAAGGCTGCTTCGCGCTTACGGTAGCTGATAGAGTTAATCACTGCCCATACGATAAAGGCAATCCCAATCAAACCCGTCACGATTTCTGGCACTTCGATATGCACGGTTGCCAATAGCATGATGACCGCCAACGCGCCAATCGCATAATGCGCACCATGCTCTAGATAAACAAACTCATCGAGCGTGCCTTTTTCTACCAAGAAAATGGTCATGGAGCGCACAAACATCGCACCAATAGCAAGGCCAAGCATGATAATAATTACGTCATTGGTAATGGCAAACGCACCAATCACCCCATCAAAACTAAACGACGCATCGAGTACTTCTAGATACAAGAAACCTGCGATACCGCCTTTGGCAATCGCACCCGCGACTTCTTTGCCTTCAATTACATCGGTGGTTGATTCATCATCATCGTCCGCGCCTTCTAAAAGGCTTGATAACACATTGGTGGCTAGATAAATCACAATACCAAATACCCCTGCGGTTAACACCACTGATTTTTTGGCGTCTTCCACCCAATATAAGGCGGTCATTAACAGTACCAATGCCACAAACACGCTCATGGCATCGACCTTGCCAAATCGTGCCAATTTACGCTCTAGCCATTCAAACCACATCACTTCTTTTTCATCAAAGATGAAGTTTAAAAAGACGAGCAACAAGAACATCCCACCAAATGCGGCAATCTCTGCATGATGCTCCATCAGTTTGGCAGAGTATTCTTTCGGGTTGTTGAGCGCCATGTTGATGACATCCATCATGCCCATATCGGCAGTCACTGCGACGATGACAATCGGGAATACCAGACGCATACCAAATACCGCGATAAGGATACCCACAGTCAAGAAAATCATTTTCCAAAACTTATCCCACGTTTTGAGTACCGAGGCGTTAACCACGGCATTGTCAAACGACAGCGAGATTTCCATCACTGCCAGAATCAAGGTGATAAATAACGCTGAAAGCATGGCACTGACACCACCATGTGAAAAACCCCACCACGCTGCAATTGCCAATGCAATCGTGGTAAAGACAATATCAAAATAAAAATGTCTCATAACAATCCTACAAATTGAAAAAATTAACGTTTTATGGAGTCATCTAACGCATAAGATGATTGGATGTGACTATCTTACACAACTATTTGCTCAATCATACTACAAATGTGTTACTAAGCAATTGATTGCACGCTTAAATCACGCATTATGGCAAATATTCGCCAACTTGATGCATTTATGGGTACAATAGCCACTTTTAATTTTTTAAACCAAGCGCTAACTGCAAAATATTGCGATTAGCCTGTGTTTAAACCCTGTCTGGAAGCGTCGCGGCATGTTAGAAAACTTTATCACCCTTGTTCTGATTCTTACCCCCTTGGTGGTCGGGTTTTTGCTGCCATTACCGCAACGATTCATGCCGCTGGTAGACAAGCTACTGACCAACTTGGTGTTTGTGATTTTAACCTTTATTGGTCTTTCGTTGTCGCAGATTCCTGACTTAGGCGCGCAGATTGGGTTTATTGGCACCAATGTGGCGGTATTGGCGATTTGTACCCTAGGTGCAGGTTTTATCAGTTTGCTGATATTTGACAGGCTGCATCCTTGGCAACGAGCCCTTCCCCATGCGCATAGCCAAGCAGGTTTTAGCATCACAGGAAGCCTCGTTCAGTTGGGCTGTGTGGTGTTGGGTTTTGTACTGGGCAAATTGCTGCCAATAACGGATTTGCCGATTGATGGCATCATCAAGGGCTTGTTGATTTTGCTGATTTTATTGGTAGGTTTTCAGTTATCGCATTCGGGGATGACATTACGTCAGGTATTGGTTAACAAACGCGGCGTACAAGCCTGTGTGATTTTTTGTCTCAGTGTGGCAGTCGGTGGTTTAGTGTACGCACTGATAATGCCTGATGTGACCTTCACCCAAGGCTTAGCGCTATCCTCTGGCTATGGCTGGTATTCGTTGTCGGGAATTATCATGACTGATGCGTATGGCGCAGTTTGGGGAAGTGTGGCATTGCTCAATGATTTGTTACGTGAGTTCACGGCGCTACTGTTTATCCCTATGCTGATTCGCAAATACCCAACCACGGCGGTGGGTTTGGGCGGGGTGACCACCATGGATTTTACCTTACCGGTCATCCAAAGCTCAGGGGGGAATGAAGTGGTACCGCTTGCGATGAGCTTTGGATTTTTGGTCAATATCATCTCACCAGTATTGATGGTGGTATTTTCAAGTTTTGGCTAATCACACAATCAATACGCGCAAAACTCAACTTGTTGGTCGCCATACGGGCTGCGTACTGTCACATAATGCAGGTCTTTCATGATAAGTTTAGTAAAAAAATTTGTTTGTTTTATCAGCACAATAAAAACCCCGCTCATGTCATCACACGATCGGGGTGTTCATATTTGCTAATACGATTATTTTCGCTAATACGATTATTGGGCTAATGCAGGATAATCGGTATAGCCTTCTTGATCGCCACCATAAAAAGTGGCTGGGTTCGGTTGATTAAGCGGCGCATTTTGCTGAAAACGCTCAACCAAATCCGGATTTGCGATATAACTGCGACCAAAAGCGACCGCATCAATTAAGCCATCACGAATTAGCGTGTCTGCTTTTTCTGCGGTATAGCCACCAGCACCGATAAGCACACCGTGATAAGCATCACGAATTTGGCGACGGAATTCTGCGGTAAAGGGTTTTCCACCTGCCCAGTCTGGCTCAGAAATATGTAAATAGGCTAGGTTAAAGCTATCAATCAGTTTGATGATTGCTAACGCATCGTCTTCGCTACCGGCATCCACACCATTGAATTGACCCAGTGGCGAGATACGGATACCCACTTTGTCACTGCCAATCGCGTTAGTGACTGCGGTTAAAATTTCTTTCAAAAAGCGCATACGGTTCTCTAAGCTACCACCGTATTCATCGCTGCGTTGGTTGACGCTCTCATACAAGAATTGATGAATCAAATAGCCGTGTGCACCGTGGATTTCAATAACATCCATGCCCGCTTCAATCGCATTACGCGCGGCACTGGCAAAATCATCGACGGTTTGTTTGATTTCTGCTGTGGTCATCTCACGCGCTGGCGTGGCAGTCACACGGTATACTTTGCCTTCGTCATCTTTTAACGAGGTGCGTACCGCATCACCCAAATCCACGGTTGATGCTGATACAGGCGGCTGACCTTGTGGACGCAAGCTATAATGCGATACTACCCCTGTGTGCCATAGCTGCATAGCAATATGACCGCCTGCTTGGTGTACGCTATCAGCAATCATTTTCCAGCCTGCAATTTGTGTATCACTAAAAACACCGGGCGCACCTGCGTAGCCTTTGGCATCGGCTGAGATATCCGTGGCTTCCGTGATAATCAAACCACTGCTAGCGCGCTGGGTATAATAGGTTGCCATGAGTGGCGTTGGCAAGCCACCAATATTTTTTGTTCCATTTGGCAAATCAGCACTACGCAGACGGGTCAATGGCGCCATAAAGACGCGGTTGGGCAAGCGCATCGCGCCCACGTTAATCGGTGATAAAAGAGCGGAGTAAGACATACATTCCTCGGGATTGTTGATTCATCTTTCGTTGAGTTATTGGACGCTGCTAGCTTCAAGTCATAACAAACTTGATAAAAAAATCGTTGCAGCATCCTTGTTTATAAGGATTTTAGACTTATATACGTTGCTATCAAACTTCATCACAGCGTAATTTTCACAGGTTAATCTGCTGTTAGAAGCTTGAGCAAAGACTACGTTTTAGCAAGCATCTGTTTCTAAAACACATTTGTTTTTAAAAAGCTGTTGCGAGTTTTTAGACAAATTATTGCAATTGCTTTCACTATTTTATTCTATGATAGCGCTGTGTTTGAGCGTAACGTTTACTTAATAAGTGCCATGGTGCATTTTTACAAGTGGCAATGTATTAACAATAACAAATTCTTAAGGATCGGCATGAATAATTTCCAATATTACAACCCTGTGCGTATCGTATTTGGCGAAGGTCAAATCAAAGAGCTCGCCAACCTTGTCCCTGATAATGCCCGTGTACTTATCACCTATGGCGGTAGCTCTGCCAAAAAAACCGGCACACTCGATGAGGTGAAAACCGCGCTACAAGGTAAACAGCGTGAAATCTTTGAATTTGGCGGCATTGAGCCAAATCCAGAATTTAATACCTTGATGAAAGCCGTCGATATGGTACACGCCAACAACATTGATTTTTTGCTGGCTGTCGGTGGGGGCTCAGTACTTGATGGCACCAAATTTGTTGCATTGACTGCCACCTTAGATGATGACAAAGACCATGAAAAAGCGTGGGAAGCGTTAAAAGGATATACCCGTGATATTCAAAATGCGCTACCGCTCGGTACTGTACTCACCATTCCTGCAACAGGTTCAGAGATGAATTCAGGCGGCGTTATCAACCATAGCGAGCGTCATGCCAAATTGCCTTTTGGTAACCCGCTAGTATTCCCGCAGTTTTCGATTCTTGACCCTGCCAAAACCTTAACGCTACCTGAGCGTCAAGTGATGAATGGTGTGGGCGATGCGTTTGTGCATGTGATGGAGCAGTATCTGACTTACCCAGTGAACGCCAAAGTCCAAGATAGTTTCTCTGAAAGCCTGCTCAAAATCTTGATTGAAGAAGGCCGTGCCGTCAAAGCCAATCCTAATGACATGGAAACGCGGAAAAACATCATGTGGACAGCGACAATGGCACTCAATGGTCTCATTGGCACTGGCGTACCACAAGATTGGATCACCCATATGATTGGGCATGAACTCACATCACTACACGGCATTGACCACGCCCGCACCTTGACCATTGTGTTGCCTGGGGTGATGCGTGAGCTCAAAGATAGCAAAAAAGACAAGCTGCTACAGTACGCCAAAAACGTTTGGCATATCACTGAAGGTAGCGATGAGGATAAAATCGAACAAGCGATTGTTAACACCGAAAATTTCTTCCGCGAGCTTGGCTTACCGGTGAGATTGTCAGATGCCGACCTTGATGCGTCTGCTATCGCGCCAATTTTAAGCCAATTAGAAGCACATAATATGGTCAAACTCGGTGAACATCGTAGCAATGATTTGGCAGTGTCTGAGCGGATTTTGCGCGCAGCCATCTAATCATCTAATGGTATAAAAAAAGACCTAGCGATTTGCTAGGTCTTTTTTTGTGGTAGCAACAGTTAAAAACCATTGGGATGGGCTAATTCATCATGCCCATCTTTATCAATCACTTTCGGCAGTGGTAACGCCATACCGACACTACTAGGTGTCTCTTGAATCACCACAGGCGGCGGCTGGTAACGAGTAATCACTTCATTGCCCTGCTCATCCTCGCTGAGCACATACTGGTAGCCTTTGCGATTAAAGCGTTTAACTAGCCTTTGATACCACCCTGCAAAACCTGTCGTGGGTTCGTTGGGGTTATGATAAAACGCATTCATCACCGCAGGTAGCCCAAGACCACATACCACGCCCGACATCAATACCACGATAAAGGTGTAACCCACCAAAAAGCTGCTATAAGGCTGCAATTCTGGGACGTTAGAAACCGATAAAATCAATGCCAAAGAAATCGCCCCGCGTACCCCGCCCCACGATAAAATCGTCAAACTGCCGTTGTAACTGGTTTTTCGGACATCAGACAACAGGCTAAATGACGCAAAATTTGCCAAAAAGCGGGATAAATGCAGACAAATAAATGCCACTACACCGCCCAAAATCAACGAGGTATTCAGCTCTAAAATAAATAGCTCCAGACCGATAAGGGTGAATAAGAATGAATTGATAATTCCTTCAATGGCGTGCCAAAAGTGATTCACATAGGTAATTTCACCTTCGTCTAAAATCTGATGCCAACGGTTACCAACAATCAAGCCCCCGACCACACAAGCAATCGGCGCGGAAGCGTGCGCATACAATGCCACCAAATACGACCCACTCGCCAAAAATGCCGTGGTCAAAATCAGTGACTCCATCTCGTGTTTACCGCTTAAAATCCGCAGCGTCATCTGCCCAAAAAACCAACCAATAACCCCGGCGACCACGATTTCATACAACAACACTTCTACTGTGGTCACGATGCTAAAGCCATTGCCTTGCAGACCATGCAAAATAGTCATAAACAGCGCAATACACACTGCATCATTGAACAGCGACTCACCTTCTAGCTTAATCATCAAATGGCGCGGCGCTTTGATAGAGCTAAGCACGCCTTTGACGCCAATCGGGTCAGTCGCGCCGAGTGCTGCACCCAGTAACAACAATACCGCAAACGGAATACTTGCCCCTATAAGCCACTGAAAGCCAAACATAAGGCTTGCAAAAAACAGCGCACACAGTGCCAACGCGATACTTGCCAAAATCCCAATCGGTTTCCAATAGTTTTTGAGATCGGACACCTTAAACGTCAGCGCCGATGCCGTCAAAATAAAACAAATCACCCCATTAATTAAAAAATCGTAAAAATCGATATCACGCACCGCATTTTGGATACTGGTGATATTGATGGTAATAAACTTGTTGCCATTGAGCAGGCTTGCACTCCACTGCAAAATAAATACCAGTACCGCCGACACAATGGGCACCCCAATGGCTTGTGGAAAGTCCAAAATCCGCTTGTTAAATAGCGTGGTAATGATGGACAAGGCACAAACGGCTGCCAAAATTTGTAAAAAAATAAAATTTCCCATAGGCGTTTTTTTAGCTCTTAATTCTATAAAACAATGTCGCCAAAGCCATTTTTAGCCGTGACAAAGCAAAAATACTTCAACAAAAATAAAACCCTACTACAAACTGTGGTAGGGTTTTACCGTAAGCAATTGTCTGCGCAAATGCAAGCAAATTTTGTGATTAATATCTCTTAAATCGTGTTGGCGACATGATGCAGCCAGCGCTGAATCATCACATCAAGCGCTTCAGGCTTATAGGGCTTGGTACAGTAATCTTGCATGCCCGCATTAAGATATACTTCTTTATCCCCATGCATGGCGTGTGCCGTCACTGCAATGATGGGCGGCAACTGATTGAACGACTGTTTGAGTATTTTGGTGGCTTCCACCCCATCCATGATGGGCATTTGATGATCCATCAAAATGATGTGATATTTGCTAGGGTCAGCCTTATAAAAATTGACGGCCTCTAACCCATCTTTGGCTCGGGTGACTTCATAGCCATATTTTTTTAGGCTTTTGACCGCGACCATGGCATTTAGCTCATTGTCTTCTGCTAGCAGAACATGGGCAGGCAGACGTTCTAGCGGTTGTATTGTGGTTTCATCATGACTTTGGTGCCACTGCTGATAGCTGATTTCATCAGTTGCTATCATTGGTAGAGATAGGGTAAAGGTTGAGCCTTTATTTTTTTCACTGGTTACCTTAATCGTGCCGCCCATCCCTTCTGCCAACGCTTTGCACACAGATAGCCCGAGCCCTGTACCCCCATATAAACGATGGGTAAACTTATCAGCTTGATTATAGGCATCAAAAATCACCGCCAACGATTCAGGCTTGATGCCAACGCCCGTATCAATCACATTGAATTTAATTTGATGCTTATCACAGCCTTTCATTGCTTGAATGGTTACTTTACCCTGCTTTGGGGTAAATTTGATGGCGTTATTGACTAGATTGATTAAAATCTGTCGCACCCGCACAGGATCGGTGTTGACATATTTGGGCAAGTTATCAGGATAATCGAAGGTTAGTTCCACGCTGTTGTCTTTTGCAGTGGCTAAAAAGCATTGATACACGTCTTGGCATAGCTGTGCTAAATCAACCGGGATACTCTCAAAACGTATCTTACCTGATTCTACTTTGGATAAATCCAAAATGTCGTTGACGATGGTAAGCAGATGCTCATTGGATGTTTTAATCGATTTGATATAGTGTTGCTGCTGCGTATCAAGCGGTGTCTGCTCAAGCAATTCAAGCATACCCATGATACCATTCATCGGCGTACGAATTTCATGACTCATATTGGCCAAAAATGCGGTCTTTACCTCATCGGCGCGCTCAGCTTGGTAACGCTGCTGCCGTAATTTTAAGGTATCACTCACCATCGCCGCCAAATCTGCTAGCACGCGTTGTTGATTGGCATCAAAATCTTGATGCGGCTGGTCGTCAATCACACACAGCGCACCCAAAGCAAATTCCCTACCTTGACTGTCGTGCACTACGATAGGTGCGCCAGCATAAAACCGAATATAAGGGTAACCGGTAACCAAAGGATTGTTTTTAAATCGCGTATCTTGGTGAGTATCAAGGGTGACAAAGGTGTCATTTTGTGTAATGGTGTAATTGCAAAAAGCAACATCACGGCTGGTTGAATGTTCTTTTAGACCAATTCTTGACTTAAAAAACTGGATATCAGCATCCAAAAAAGTAATAGCGACAATCTTAGTCCCAAAAAATGCCTTAGCCAAAGCACTAATACGCTCAAATTCGGCTTCTTTGTTCGTCTTGATGATATGGTACTCATCCAATACCGCTAGACGCTGTTTTTCATTGTTTGCTATAGGATATGATATCATCTCATTAGCACCGTCCTACTACGTGATAAAAATTAAACGCTGAGGTTATTTTAACGCTTCAGCAACCAACATCATCCCCACAACTGAGGTTACTGCAACGGCCGATCCATAGCCGCCACAATGCAAACCACCTGTTTGACAAGACTTATCAACAATCGGCGGCTGTGACGAAAAAACACAACGAATGCCGAATTTTTCTTTCATCGCACGATTGATGCCATAATCTTGACGAAGTCGCTGTCTGACTTTAGCCAGTAGCGGATCTTGGTAAGTATCCTTAAGATCTGCCACCTGAATTTGGGTCGGATCAGTCTTGCCACCTGCCCCGCCCGCCATAATTAACTTTAATTTATTAAATCGGCAATGCAGCGCAAGCGCAAGCTTAGCATTCATATCATCGACACAATCTAATACCACAAGCTCTTTACCTGACTGTCTCAGCTGTGATTGCAAAGCACGATTAGGTATTAATAATTGTACGTTATCTTTGCTCAAAAAATCGTCAATCAAATGTAATTTGATATGGGGATTGATTTCTTTGATACGTTCTGCCATGGCTTCAATTTTGCTTTTACCAAAATTGCTATCGGTAGCGGGTAATTGTCGATTGACATTGGAAGCCACTAACACATCCATGTCAATTAATGTCATCTCGCCTACCCCAGTACGAGCCAGTCCCTCAGCTGCCCACGAGCCCACCCCGCCCACGCCCACCACATACGCATGCAGATTCTCAAACTTACTAAATTGCGCGGCACCATACAGTTTTTGGGTACCGGCAAAACGGCGTTGGTATTGGGCGTCAGTTAATGTCATATCAGGCGTCATATCGGCTGTCATTGTCATGGTTTATGTTAATCTTAATCTTAGTCTTGGTCAGGGTTTATATTCAATTTGTTTGGGATAGGATACTCCCAGCTGACTTGTAGTGCAGCGCAGCTATTTTGCCACAGTTGCTTGGCGAGTTGTGATTGATCTTTTTTTAATAAGTCTGATAACGCTGTCAACACATACGGCAGATTGGCAGGTACATTGCGCCTACCGTGCGTCCCATGACAGGGTAGCGGCGTAAAGTCTGGGCAGTCCGTCTCAATCACAATAGCATCAAGCCCAACGGTTTTGACAAGTTCTGTAAGGGTATGGCGCAGTTTTTTGGCATTCGGATTGGTCACTTGCCCGGTGATGCCGATTTTAAAGCCTAAATTGACCAACGCTTTGGCTTCTTGGATACCGCCACTAAAACTATGGGCAATCCCGCCCTGGGTGAATTTTTGTGCTTTTAACATCTTAATCACATCGCCATGCGCGCGGCGAATATGTAGCAGCGCTGGCAGTTGGTATTGTTTTGCCAATTCAAGTTGCTGACCAAAAAACTCTTGCTGGCGAGTATAGTTCTCCGCAGTTTTCATCGGCGCGGTAAAGGTATCAAGCCCGATTTCGCCAATCGCGATGGGTGAATGTTGCTGAATAAACTGCTCTAGCCGCTGCAAATCGCTGTCTTTATGCTCAGTGATATAAAAAGGATGCAACCCAAAGGCTAAATATGCAAAAGGTGTGGCTTTGCCTTGCTGCCCATAGCCTTGCATTTGCTGTTGGCACGCCACCATTTGTGCAAAATACTTTGCTAGAAACCCTATCAAAACCAAACGACGAACACCATTATGCCATGCCAATTGTGATTGGATTTCGCGGTCATGATCGAAGCTATCCACATCAAAATGGGTATGCGTATCAATTAATGGCAAATCAAACGAGCAAGCCGTGTCATTTATCATAGTCATATCATTTTAAATACTGTGGTTTGACAATACCGTTTAACTCGCTGTATGGCACCGTCAATTGCGGTGCACCCCACGCACGTCATCTATTTATCCTTTATTTGTTATCTGCCTATAATATAAAAATTTTAGCCATTGTTTTAGTTATGGTTATCAGGCTCAGTATTTTTATTGATAGGCTGCTCAACTGTATTTGTATCAGATAGACTTTTAGGCGACTTGGTAACTTTATCAGCCCGTGGACTACTGCGTCTAGGTAGCAACAATAAAGCTGTGGCAGCACCCCCCAGTTTAATCACCCTCGATATACTCATACCTTGCCTTAGTTTTTAAAACTTAGCTTTTAACAGTATTGCCATAAAAAAACCCATCAGTCGATACCCGTTTAATGGTGGACTAATGGGCTGTTTTCAAATGCCGTTATAGATATAGCTGTTATATAATAACGTAATTTGATAAGTATTCGATAACTATTAGAATTTTTTACCCAACACTTTAGCAGCTAGCTCTTTACCCATGGTAAATGCGGTAGTTTTAGTAGGCTTAGTGGGAGTTGAATCTGCAGCACGATTGTCATTATCATCAGCAGGTACAGGGTTATTTGCTTGGTTTCTAGCCTTATTTTCAATGGTTGGTTGGGTTTTATTACGACCTTTTAACATATAGTAAGCGGCACCAAGTACGCCAAGTTTAATTAAGTTTGATTTGTTTACACCATTAGGAAATTGCATAGTATCCTCACTTTTGTTGTAGTTGTTAAAGTTTTAAATTAATAGTTATCGCTAATGGTTTTATTGTAGCCAAAATTTAAGCGGTTTACTAAAGTAATTAGGTTACCAATATTTATTGTTTGCCATCATTAGGTTATCGTTTGGTAAATTGGGTAAAATCCTTTTAATATTGAAAAAAGCTGACAGGGTTTGTCAGCTTTTCTGCATTTATCAAGATGAATGTATCAATGCTCACGGGTGGCGCTAAAGGTAATTTCTGGATAACGTTCTTCCATCAATTTAAGATTAACCCGGCTTGGGGCAAGATAGGTCAAATACCCACCACCGTCGACAGATAACTGGTCGTGGGCTTTTTTCTTAAACTTCTCAAACGCCACTTTGTCATCACAATGCACCCAGCGCACCGTCGCAATCGACACAGGCTCAAAGGTACATTGCACTTTATATTCTTCAAGCAGGCGATGCGCGACCACTTCAAACTGTAGCACCCCTACAGCGCCCAAAATCAAATCATTGTTGATTTGCGGCATAAATACTTGGGTTGCACCTTCTTCTGATAGCTGCTGTAGACCTTTTTGCAGTTGTTTTGACTTAAGTGGGTCTTTGAGTACCACACGGCGAAACAACTCTGGCGCAAAGTGGGGAATGCCTGTGAAATTTAAGGTTTCGCCTTCGGTAAAGCTATCGCCAATTTGGATGGTGCCGTGATTATGTAAGCCGATGATATCGCCCGAATATGCTTCTTCCAGCGCTTCTCGGTCACCTGCCAAAAAGGTCAAGGCGTCTGAAATGCGTACTTCTTTGCCCAAGCGCACATGTTTCATTTTCATGCCTTTTTCGTACTTGCCTGAACACACCCGCATAAAGGCAATACGGTCACGGTGTTTTGGATCCATGTTGGCTTGGATTTTAAAGACAAAGCCAGAGAATTTTTCTTCATCGGCTTTCACTGTGCGTTCGACTGTGTCATGGTCTTTAGGCGCTGGGGCGTATTGGGTCAGTACATCAAGTACCATGTTAATCCCAAAGTTACCCAACGCAGTGCCAAATAGCACAGGCGTTTGTTTACCGGTCAAAAACTCATCGATATCCCAATCTTCATGTGCCATTTTTGCAAGCTCTAGGCTTTCTTCAAATTCACGGAAGGCAATTTCACCGATTCTCTCGCGGACATCTGGATAGTCATAGCCGTCACGGCTCTCAATCTCGACAATCTCAGTGCCATGACCTTTTTGGTAAAAGTAGGTTTTATCCTCGCTGATGTTGTACACCCCCACAAAATGCTGACCAGTACCAATCGGCCACGTCATCGGCACACATTGGATTTTTAGGACATTTTCAATTTCATCAAGCAGTGATAACGGATCACGGATTTCGCGGTCAAGCTTGTTGACAAACGAGATAATCGGCGTGTCACGCATCCGACATACTTCCATCAGCTTGATAGTTCGTTCTTCGACCCCTTTTGCCCCATCAATCACCATCAGTGCGCTGTCTACTGCGGTTAAGGTACGATAGGTATCTTCTGAAAAGTCGGCGTGACCTGGGGTGTCTAGCAGATTGACCATGTTGTCGGCATAGGGAAACTGCATCACAGAAGTGGTAATCGAGATACCACGCTCTTGCTCCATGCTCATCCAGTCAGATGTCGCGTGTTTGTCGGTTTTGCGTGATTTGACTTCACCTGCGCGCTGAATTGCTTGCCCCCACAGCAGTAATTTTTCGGTCATGGTGGTTTTACCGGCATCGGGGTGCGAGATAATAGCAAAAGTGCGGCGTTTGGCGATTTCAGAATGTAGTGACATAGTGTTTGACTTAAAAGTAGCGAGGCTTGATAACCGATAAAAGAAAGAATAAAAAAGATGGCATATTGTAGCCGATTTTACGTTTGATTGCGATTTTCACCGGTTATTATTGCGCATCACGCACGCGATTTTGACAAAATTTTGTCATAAATCTAATACTTTAATCACTAAAATTGTGTTAGTTTTATCTCATCTTTTTTTATCTTGTTAAGATGTTATTTATGACCGCTGAACCACTTGGCAACAATCCTGAACCCGCACTTGAAAATAAAAACAACGCTTCGACTAGTGCTCATTTGGGCGATCCTTTTTTGACCAATGATCGACTACAGTGGTCAGATATGAAAAGTTTTTTGTTAGCGATTAGCAGTGTGATTGTTGTCTGGGTGCCAGTGCTATTGCTCCACCTGACTTTAGTGCTTTTTGCCACCTTAATTACTTATGCACTGATTCGCGGCATTGCCGGCTGGATTCATCGGCATGTCATTGCCTATATGCATAGCGCCTCGCGTCAGCAGCGTATGGGTAAAGTCGCAGAATGGTTTGCTATTGCTGTTTTGGCGACCATGATTTCACTCACTGTGTATGTATTTGGCGATTGGATTGCTGATAAAGCCAGTGTTGATGTCTTTAATAAGCTTATTCGACAGATATTGGACATATTTGACCAGCTTCATACCCTACTACCCGTTAGTATCTCTCAGCATCTACCCATTTCAGTCAGTTCATTTCAAGCTATGCTCATGAGTACTATCAAAAGTCATGCGCCACAACTACAGCTAGTGGGTATCCATACGTTACGCGGGCTTGGCTATGTGCTAGCGGGGGTCGTGATTGGTTGTATTGTGGCATTGCAGGTACCTGTGAATAGCGCAGCGCATAAAACCCCATTTACCCAGCATTTGCGCCAAAAATTTGATGAACTTATCATGGGGTTTAATGATGTATTTTTTGCGCAAGTCAAAATCTCTAGTATCAATACCATCTTAACCTCAGTGTTTTTGCTAGGGATATTACCGCTACTCGGTCATCCGCTACCGATGGCTTGGACCGTTGTGCTTATCACCTTTTGCGCAGGGCTATTTCCTGTCGTTGGTAATTTGGTCTCAAACATTGTTATCGTCTTGCTTAGCCTGACTCACGGGCTTGGCATCAGCATTTTATCGCTTGTGTGGTTGGTGAGCATTCATAAACTTGAATACTTTTTAAATGCGCAAATCATTGGGCACAAAATCCGAGCGTCTGCTTGGGAATTGTTGTTGTTTATTTTGGTGCTTGAAGCCACGTTTGGATTGGCGGGACTCATTAGTGCGCCAGTGATTTATGCCCAAATCAAACGCATTTTGGCAGATAGGGGCTGGGTTATATAAACGCCCCTACTGGCTATAGGACTCATTAACAAATAATTTGCCCAATAAATTGAATTTTTAAATCTTATCGCCATTAATAACAGAACACGGCTTTATTGTTACACTGTTCTGTGGTTGAATAATTAAAAATGTGTTTTAAAGTCTATCAACTGCCAAAATTTTAATGATTGATGTTACAATTTACATTAATATTTTTTGGCGTATTTTGAGGTTTAACCAAAAATTGAAAGATTTTCACGGTAATTGTAGTGAAAAATCCTAGCACTTTTAATTTCTAGCAATTTTTAATTTATTGTGCCAAAAAAGCGATTTGCCAATCCACTCATTGATTCATAAGGAATTTTAGCGATGTCTACTATCAATAATAACAACGTTGTACATTTTCATTACACCTTAAAAGACGACGAAGGTAACGTCATTGACCAATCACCAGAAGGTCAACCTTTAGCATATTTACATGGCTACCAAAACATTATTCCAGGTCTTGAGTCACAATTAGCGGGTAAATCAGTGGGTGACAAATTTACTGCAAGCATCGAACCTGCAGATGCTTACGGCGAATTTGATGATGCAGCAGTACAAGAAGTCCCACGCGAAAACTTCCAAGGTGTCGAAGATATCCAACCAGGTATGCAGTTCCAATCGCAAACTGAAGACGGTCATGTAATGTTAGTCACTGTGAAAGATGTACAAGAAGACAAAGTGATTGTTGATGCTAACCATCCCTTAGCAGGTAAAAAACTTCATTTTGATGTGGAAGTGGCAAACATTCGTGATGCATCAGATGAAGAGTTGCAACACGGTCACGTACACGGTGCAGGCGGTCATCACCACTAAGTTATCATTAAAGCTTAGAAAGATTAAATTGAAGGCTATGATTATAGCCTTCTTTTTTTGTGCAAAATTTTACCCTATGAAATAATTTTACGGGGTGTAAGAAAAGCTTGATATTATTTACAAAATCATTGATTTAGTTACGTTTTTTGATGCTTTACTACAGTTTTTACCACACACTGTGCGCTAGATTTTGGCATAATAGTTTTATACCCAACGAATAATCCAAGCAATAATAAAGACGCATGATTGGGTATATATTTTTAGTTATATAACATTAAACTAATTACAAAAAAGGATACTAGTCATGAACGAGAATACAATTAAAGGTCAATGGGAACAAGTTAAAGGCGCTGTAAAAGAAACTTGGGGTGACTTAACTGATGATGAAATTACCCAATTGGAAGGTAATCGCCAAAAGCTATCAGGTAAAATCCAAGAGCGTTATGGTCGCGCCGAAGATGTGGTAGAAAAAGAAATCGATGACTGGTCAACCCGTCACAACTATCGTTTCTAGAATAGATTAACCCCTCCTCCAAAGTAAAAAAGCCATATCCTCTGATATGGCTTTTTTACCTGCTATCCTAGCATCACTGACCTCATCCTTAAGATCCTTACTAACTGGTAGTGAATTTCTTGACTCATCCTAAGTCTCACTCCACCTGTTTATCAAGCATCATTCCTTAATACTACGATAAACCATTCCTTTATTGGCAATTCTGTCCCTAACTCAATCCTTGAGAACCATCCCTGTGCCGTTGAATGTATTATTACAAAATTTACCATTCGGTAACAGTGGTACAAACGTCAATGCATGTAAGCTTTTGCTTACACGCATTTTGCCCTTAGGGTCGTTGGTTGTTGGCTGTCTGTGCATCAAGCATCACATTAGCCGCTTCAATGACAAAAGCTTCACTTTCGGGCAGCTTTGGACGTTCGGCTTGTTTCATATGGCTACGGGCTTCTAACTCTGCATCTTGCGCAGCTTGGTACGCTGTCCACGTGCTATAAGGGCTTTCCCCATTGGCTTGGCGTCTTGCATTTTCTGCTGCCAAGGTTTTCGCCTCAATGTTTTTGCGGAAAGTACGGCGGTCATTGATGTCCAATTTGACAGGTTTCTTATCATCTTCCTCATTACGGATTCTGTTGAGTTGGCTTAGATAAGCAAACTGGGCATTGGCTGCTTGACGCTGCTGTGACAAGGCATTGAGCGATTGCAAGGTCTCACGAGAATAGTTGCCCGCAGGTTGGTACGGCGCGGCACGAATGGTATCCCATGCAAGTGGGTTTTTCATGCTACGTTCACCAAATTCCATGCCTTCATAGATATTGACTAAGCGCACATCGGGTACAACGCCTTTATTTTGGGTACTGCCGCCAGTGATACGGTAGAACTTGCGCTGGGTTAAGGTTGCTGACCCTAAAGCAAGGTTATCAAGCTGAATTTGTGCTGATCCTTTACCTGTGGTCGTGCTACCGACAATCAGACCGCGGCCATAATCTTGAATCGCTGCCGCAAAAATCTCGCTAGCTGATGCCGAGCCTTGGTTAATGAGTACGGCCATTGGGCCTGTATATAGCTGCTTACCTTTGTCTTCGTCTTCATACACTTGGATATTGCCGCGGTTATCACGAATCTGTACCAGCGGACCTGACTTGACGAACAAGCCAATCATCTTGGCGACTTCATCGAGTGAGCCACCGGGGTCATCACGCAGGTCTACCACTAAGCCATCGATATTTTGCTGGTTTAAGGCTTTTAACGCGTTTTCCGTATCAATGCTGACGCTACGATAGTCTTCTCCCGCACGGCGGGCTTTATAGTTGAGATAAAAACTTGGGATTTCTAGCACACCGATTTTTTTGGCTTGTCCGTTTTTATCTTTGACACTAATTACCCGATGATTGACGCCCGACTCTTCTTGCTGAATCACATCACGTATGAGGGTGACATTACGCGCGCTACTGTCTGGGGTGTTAGGCGCTTTGACGCGCACGGTGACGGATGAACCTTTTTTACCGCGAATGAGATTAACTACTTCACGTGTCGAATAACCCACGGTATCGACCATGCCTTTATCTTCAGTGGATACGCCGATGATTAAGTCATTGGGTTTGATTTGCCCCGAACGAGCGGCAGGCCCGCCATCAACTAAGCTGATAATACGGGTGTAGTCAGGATTCTTGCGATCGGGCTGAATAGAAACGCCGATACCGACCAATTCAAGCGTCGATTGGATTTGCATCTCATTGGCTTGCACGGGGGCAAAATAATTACTGTGCGGGTCATAGGCTGCCATCGCTGCATTTAACAGGGTTTCAACGATTTGGTCGCTATCGATACGCTGTAGCTGCGCATATTGGCGCTTTAAACGCTGGTCTAGCACTTGGCTTGGTGACCGTGTTTCGTTTTTGACTAAATCACTGGCGTTGTATTTATCGGCATTTTCTTGCAAAAACTTGTCTTTGTTTTTGTCTTCATCTTGATTGATGGTCATACCAATCAGCTGGTAGGTCAGCTGTTTGCGCCAAAAATCGCGTTGCTCGGCAACGGTTTTAAAACGTGGCAATTTTTCACGGTTCATAATGACCGTTTCATTGCTCTGTAAGTTCACAGGGGATTTTAACAAGCTATCGGCAAAGGTGTAATACGCTTTTGAGCGTTCAATAAAACGCTGATAAATTTCAAAACCCGCTTTTAAATCACCGCGTTTGAGATAATCGGCGAAACTATTGCCATATTTTTGGGTAAATTCATCAATGTCGGACTGCAAAAACACGCTATGGTTGGGGTCAAGCGCATCAAAATAGTCGCCTAAAATTTGCCTGCCCGTTGCAGCATCCATTTTTTTATCTAGATAATGGCTACGATCCAACAACGCTGCGACTTGCCGAGTCACCTGCCGCTGCTCGTTATTGATCTGTCCGACGCTCGTCGATGCTGCAATGGCGGTTTGGTAACTTTGTCCCAGGATCGCCCCACCCATCAACAGGACAAATACACTGGCGGTAAGTTGTTTGTATTGCATGACTTTCCTTACTCTATTTAATGAAGCGATAAACAGAAAAAACTGACAGCCCATCTTAGCACTGTCAGTTTTTCCACACCATACAAAACGTGTAAATGTTCGACTCAAATCATCCATCAAACCTAATCGTTTGTAGCGGTAAGTTGCTCTGTTAGCCAATCAATTGATTGTCTTTAAACAGTTGGTTTAATTGCGCAGCAGTGAGCAATTGTTTTTCACCATCTTGGCGATTGACATATTCGTATTTCACCTCGCCTGTTTCACTGATATTTTTCTCTGAGATAACAATACGATGAGGAATGCCGATGAGCTCTAAATCGGCGAATTTTACCCCCGCACGCTCGTCTCGGTCATCAAGCAGCACATCAACACCTTGGGCTTTTAGCTCTGTGTAAAGCGCTTCGGCAAGCTGCATTGCTTTGTCTGTCGCGGCATCTTTCATTTTGCCTTTAATCATCGGCACAATCGCCACAGTGAATGGCGCAAGGCTCTCACCTGTGCTACTGGTTTTCCAAATGATACCATTGTCATCGTGGTTTTGCTCAATGGCGGCAGCGACGATACGGGTAACCCCGATACCATAACAGCCCATCATAGTAATGACAGGTTTGCCCTGCTCGCCCATCACCGCACAGTTTAATGCTTTGGCGTACTTGTCACCCAATTGGAAAATATGACCGACTTCGATACCGCGGCGGATTTGTAAAGTACCTTGTCCATCTGGGCTTGGGTCGCCTTCTACCACGTTGCGAATATCGGCAATTTCGGTGATGGACGCATCACGCTCCCAGTTGACGCCCGTGGTATGAAAATCTGGCTTGTTGGCACCGCTAACAAAATCTGATAACACCGCAGCAGCACGATCTACAATCACTGGCATATTCAAATCAAACACCCCGATAAACCCTTTGTGCAGCCCCGCTGCTTGCATCGCCTCTTCGCTCGCCATGGTGAGTGGGGCTTTGACTTGCGCCAATTTTTCGGCTTTGATTTCATTTAGGGTATGATCGCCCCGTAACACTAACGCGACTAAGGGAGCTTTACCTTCTTCGGTAGCTTCACCTTCGACGATTAAAGTTTTGACCGTCTGTGACAATGGCAAGCCTAAATGCTCAGCCACTTGCTCACAGGTTGGCATATTCGGCGTACTGACATCGGCTTTGTCCTGCGTTGGGGCAGCACGTTCACCGACCGCCACCGCTTCAGCCAGCTCAATATTGGCAGCATAAGCTGAGCTGTCTGAAAATACAATATCGTCTTCACCACTGCCAGCTAGGACTTGAAACTCATGCGACGCAAATCCACCAATCGAGCCAGTATCGGCTTGCACCGCACGAAAGTCTAACCCAAGACGGGTAAAGATATTATGATAAGCGCGGTACATATCATCATAGGTGCGCTGTAATGACGGTTGGTCGATATGAAACGAATAAGCATCTTTCATGATAAATTCACGTGAACGCATCACCCCAAAGCGTGGGCGAATTTCATCACGAAATTTGGTTTGTACTTGGTAGTAGCTCACAGGGAGCTGTTTATAGCTTTTTAACAAGTTACGCGCGATATCGGTAATCACTTCTTCATGCGTTGGACCTAACACAAAATCACGTTGGTGACGGTCTTTAAACCGCAGCAGTTCAGGACCATAGGCTTCCCAGCGACCTGATTCTTGCCAAAGCTCGGCCGATTGCACCACAGGCATTAGCAGCTCTTGGCAGTTGATGGCATCCATCTCTTCACGGATGATTTTTTTAACTTTTTGTAAGGTTTTTAGACCCATCGGTAGCCACGTGTAGAGACCCGACGCAGATTTACGAATCATCCCTGCACGGAGCATTAATTGGCTGGAGATGATATCGGCATCACTTGGGGTTTCTTTTAACGTTGCAAAAGTAAATTGACTGGCTCGCATGGCACACCTTGTTTGTACGGCTTGAAATAAGAAAAACGAGAATGGATAGACTATTTGGTAAACCGATTATCTTATTTTATGCCACTGGGTGGTGCAATAGTTTTTTTAATTTTTGCCAAATCGATGCAGTATTTTTGGTCTTAGCATTTTTATAAATTAGGACAATAATTATGACAATTTGGTCATACCCATTGGCTATTTAAACTAGCTACATTGAAATTATGGCGAGTCATAACCATACAAAATAGCATCCACTATTAAATAAACGATTAGGAATGGATACATGACCCAACTCCCCACTTCGTCTTCCACGCCATCACCTGAGGCAAAACCGACTACGAACTTGCCAGAACCGCCCGCATCGGGCAACAAAAAGCCGGTTTCTTTTTGGGTGAGTTTATTTTTACTGGCTGTGATTGCGGTGGCAGGTTGGTTATTTTTGCAGTGGCAACAAGCAAATGTGCCTAAAAAAGTTGAGGTATTAACCCGCGAAGGGGTGGTCACTAAGATTCAAAGCCTCAATCGACTACAAACCGTGGCATATAATGTCGATACCGTTATCACCAGCCAAAAACAAGGCAATTGGTACGCCCTGTGGCAAGATGAGCAAAAGGGGCTTTTTGTCGCTCATGGGCGGGTGACCGCGGGGATTGACTTAAATCAATTAAAACCCACTGAGGTACAAGTGACCCCAGATGGTAGCCATGTCAGTATCACCTTGCCCGCTGCGCAGATTTTGGATAGTTATTTAGATAACATTGAAGTGTATGATATTCAAACAGGGGTATTTGGCATGGTGCAAGCCGACCCGCAAATATTTAACCAAGCGCAAGTGGCTGGCAAAGACCAAGTGCTGACTTCCGCTTGCCGCTCTGGCATTCTACAAACTGCCAACGATAATGCCCAAAAGCAAGTGCAATCGCTATTTGCACTGGCAAATGTACAAGTCACTGTGAAAGTCACCGCGCCCACTAACAGTTGCCGTTAAACCAATTTTTTGCGCCTAAATAACATTAATCTAAGGATAAAACCGATTTTGAGTTTTGTATTGTTTTTTTATCCTGTCAGAATTGGTATGAAAGGCATAAATAATAGATATGTAACCTACCTTAATCAAAGGAATGTTGCTAAAATCTCAACTTTATAGCCCGCTAGATAGTCCGCTAGTTTTAGACGACATGTATTTGCTACATCATCAAAAATTGTAATCATCATAGCCAGTTAACGTATCCCTAACCCAGGGTTACGATAATTTATTGCAGGGATGCTTGATGGCGTTTTAGTCGTGTAAAAGATTAATTCGCTAGCTGTTGGAGAGTTTACTCAATGAATGTCACATCTGCCTCAGATCGTCTAAAAAAAGTGATGCGGATTGCTTTGGTTGGCATCAAGCCTGGCGACCAAGTGATGCTAAAAGGCTATCTACGCCTCTTGCTTAGACTCGAAGCAGACCTTGAATGGGTATCAGCGAACAATCAGCAAATTGATTTATTCATGGTCAATCATGATTTGCGTCATGCTGAAAGTGTTCAAAAGTTAATTAGTAGCAAACCCAATACAGCCACTATTTATACCGCTCGTAGTGAGACGGAAAACGGCTATTTATCGCAAGATTTATTGGTGTTACCCATCAAAGATTTAGCGCCATTGAGCGAGTGGTTGTTTTCACAATTGCCGTTCTTGTCTGGTATGCCTGTCGACAATATGCCATCCGCTGCCGCTAAACTCACCGCTGATGCCGTTGACGCTTATCAATCAGCGACAGACAATACCTTAACACTAGCGCTTAGTCTTTAATGCGCCTGCTCGAGTTGGCAATCCATTATCTGGTGTTGCCCAGTCTACGCAATTTTTAGCTGTTACCATCAGTGATACCCGAATGCCCCTAACCCTCTTGCCAAATCTAGTCAGTCGGTGAATTGGCGCTAGAGGGCGGCATTAATATTGGCTATATGGCACACCTGGGCAGGAACGCTTTAGCTTTATTTGGCCGATGTTATCGCAAAGCGATGGGCATTTTTAAAACCGTTACGCTAGTAAATATTTGGATACAAATATGAATAATTAGTTGTTTCAAATGGACAGCCGTATTAAGCCCAGTGAGCCATTTATTGTGCTATCTAATGAAGAATTGCACGAATTAATCCATACCACGAGTGGCTATAAATAAAGCAGCTAATCGTTTGACAGAGCACGATAAAGCATCTCATTAATGTAGCGTTAGTTTACACGGTAACCATTCACCATTAACTATTAGCCATGGAAAAGCGCTCAACAGCATTCAGGGCTTTTTTCATGTCCATCCTATCACACCATCCTATCACACCATCCTATCACACAATGAATTCGTAACATTTTCTGCATTTCATCCGACTTTTTATACAACTTAAGTTTAATAATTTAGCAAAATGTGATTTAAAAATTGCTATGGATTGCCCCATTACCTTTCATCGGTATAATTCATCATTTTGTCATATAACCTGACTACACTACCGTCACCGACGGACGATGGTGCAATCGATTTTCTCAACAGGATAACGCAATTTGAGAAATTAAGATAAACCATCGTTTTTATTTTGCGTTAACGGCGGCTTTAAGAGTTTGTAAGCTTTTTTACTTGGGCTAAGCGATGCAACGGGTCATTTAATTAGCCAATCAATTTGCCAACAGATAAGTGACAATGATGAATTTTTCCAACCTTACCACACGCTTGTTATGCGTATTATTGCTGGTTTTTTTGGTGTTTTTGGCGATGGTGTATTGGATCATTGACCAGCAAGCCAAGCCTGAAGTCGCCAAACTGACCTCTCAGACTATCATTGAAACTGGCAATGAGGCGGTGAATGGTATTTTGTCGCGTGTGAGTCAAATTGATGGCATGGCAGTGACAGCCAGTCGTATGACTGGCAGTTTGCCCAAAAATGCCGATATCATCAACACCAGTGTTGGCAATTTAATGGCAAATATGGATAAAGGCATTGTCGGCGGCGGTATATGGTATGACCCTTTGATGTACAAACCTAACGTCGATGAAGCCGCGTTTGTTTGGCAACGGGATATGCAAGGTGTCATGCAGTCTGCGAGCCACTATCAAACCATCAATCCTGGCTATCAAGCACCAGCCAAACTTACCGCAAATCGGGTAGCCGACCAAAAAACCCAACCGCAACTTGCCATGCCCTATTACCGTGATTGGTGGTATGTGCCCGCCGTGTATGCCAATCATGACCACTGTGTGTGGAGCCGTGCTTATATCCACCCGACCACCAAACAGCCCGTCATGACCTGTGCCAAGGCGATTTTTAATGCGCAAAACAATGGCTTTGAAGGTGTGGTGAGTTTTGATGTGCTGCTCGGGCGTATACAGTCGATGGTCAAAGAATGGCAACGCAAAACAGGGGGTTATGTGTTTTTGGTCGATATGAACAACAACTTTTTGACCTTCCCCAATGAAGCCCAAGTCAAACAAGTGACTGCTACTAACCCGCAAGGCGAAATGATGGATGTTAATAGTTTTGCCAAGAAAAACCCTGATTTTGCCCCCATTGCCAAAAGCTTAGACAACATCAATGACAACATCATCAAACAAGCGCAAAAAATAGACGGTGGTAAATTTGATTTTACGGCCAATACGCTAGTAAGTAGTACCAACCTACAAAAAATCTCTCCCTCAGAAGCACGCATCATTTCAGCCATGCTAATGACCCAAAGCGGGCAAAATGAAAATCTCAACGCCACCCATTTTGTCGAACAAGTCAGCTTAGACAACGATTTATTGCTCAAAACCCCTTCAACCGCGTTTATTTTTGCCATGCCGATGACCAATTGGAAAATGGTCATCGTCAAACCCAATCAAGAGCTGATGTTATTTGCCAATCAGCTAGGTAAACAGCTGCAATGGTATATGCTATTGGGTTTCTTACCGGTACTGCTATTAAGTGGTTATATTTTCCACCGTATTTTGGCGGTACCGCTGCACCAAGTCGCTCGTAACGTCCGTGAAATCGGTCAGTTGATTGCACAAAAAAAATATCTGTCACTCAGTGATCACAAATTGCCACCGGCAAACATTCAAGAAATTGGCGTGATTACTGACTCGATGAACCAGCTGGTTGATCGGGTGGTCGAGAACGAAGGCGCATTAGCAAAAGTCAATGAACGCTTAGAGCAGCAAGTGGCAGAGCGTACCGAAAACTTACACCAAGCATTAAAAGATTTAAAAGCCTCTCAAGTGCAGTTGGTACAATCCGAGAAAATGGCAACCATCGGTCAAATGGTGGCAGGTGTTGCCCATGAAGTGAACACGCCATTGGGCTATGTGGGTAGTAACTTAGAGTTAATTGATGAAAATATCGTCCGTTATGACGAATTGATTGACCATACCCAGCAGCTCAAACAGCTGATGCAAGCGTCGCCGACAGATACAGCAACCATCAATCAAACGATTGAACAAACCATTGCTTGCAGTGATGAATTGGTCGCCGATGCGGTGAGTGATGATTTGCATGGATTGGTGGATGATGCCAAGTTTGGGGTTAGCCAAATCTCAGAATTGGTCGTCAATTTACGTGATTTTTCTCGCATCGACCAAGCAAAAATCAAAGCCGTCGATATCAACGACTGTATCAAAAACTCCCTAGTTATTGCCCGTAACAATATCAAGCATTTAGAGGTGATAACTGAGCTAAATGCTATCGAACCGGTTAGTTGTAACCCATCCCAGATTAACCAAGTGCTGCTAAACCTATTTAATAACGCGGCACAAGCGATGGGGCAAACTCAGCACCCTACATTACACATTACTAGCACAGAAGATGCCACCAATGTCTATATCAGCGTGGCGGACAACGGCATTGGGATGAGCGCTGAGACCCAAGCCAAGATTTTTGAGCCATTCTTTACCACCAAAGCGGCAGGCGAAGGTACGGGACTGGGTCTTGCCATTTCGACCCAAATCATCGAGCAGCATAACGGTGATATTCATGTGCAATCACAACTTGGCGAAGGCACGACATTTACCATCAGATTGCCTAAAACAGCGATTAGCAACCAGCAATCACCCAAGCTTTTAATCGCAGAAGAAAGCTAATGCTAATGTTAGATAACCAATAACCGATGGCTGACAGGCAATCTCCTCAGCCATACACGAGCCACACTTGATTGTGGTCAATCTTAATTGTAGTCAACCTTGATTTTAGTCAACATACCTAAGTGACATGACCATGATAACGACCTTTACCAAACCCAAAATCGCCTTTATCGATGATGAAGACCGCATCCTACGCAGCCTAAAAATGCATTTTCGCGCCACCCATGATGTGTTTACCACCACCGAGCCCGATGAGCTACTAAGCTATGTGCAAAATAACGAGGTCCAAGTGGTGATTAGCGACCAACGCATGCCAAAAAAACTGGGTGTCGAAGTACTAAAAGAGGTCAAAGACGTATCACCCCATACTATCCGCATCTTATTGACCGGCTATGCAGACTTAACTGCGGTAATTGATTCCATCAACGAAGGGGAGATTTTTCGCTATATCACCAAACCTTGGCAGACAGATGAGCTTAAAAGTATCGTTAATCAAGCCACCCAAATCGCGCTGCAAACCAAAGATGTATTCAAAGAAAATCTGCAGGTCGCTCAGCCAACCATCGCCAAACGCAAAGTGTTGGTTATTGATGACAGTGAAATGGTATATTTACAGATGCAGCAAAAATTCACCCAGTTTGAAACGCACTGGGCAAATTCATTAGAAAAAGCGATTGAGTTACTTGAAAATGACCGTTTTGGCGTGGCAATCACCGATGTGTCCTTGGGTGGCGAGAATATTTCACCCGTGATCTATGCATTAAAACAAAGCTTTCCAGATTTAGCAGTATTGGTACTCACCTCACTCAACGATAGCCACACCTTAATCGACTTGATCAATAAAGGGCAAGTGTATCGCTACCTACCGCGTCCCAGTAATTTGTTGTTACTCGAAATTAGTATTCAGCGCGCTTATGATTATCACCAGACCTTAGTCAATCAACCAAAATTACAAGCGCGACATGTCGTTGATGCCGTCACTGAAGTTGAAACGCGTAGTTTTGGTAATAAAGTCAAAAAATTCTTATCACGATTTGGTATTGGTAAACCGCGATTTGCCTAGCTTAAAATCTAGTGCGTAAGATAACAAGTTCAAAGCGTCGCATTTGAGCCATCTGAATCAATAAATGTTAGCCATAAAAAAACCGCCCAGAGTCACGACTTAGGCGGTTTTTTGAGCGGTTTTTAATAACTAATGATTAAGCTGTTTGCTCGTACACTGGGTGTTTGGCACAAATTGCTTGGACTTTTTCACGCACTTCGCCGATAACTTTTTCATCACCGCGGCTATCGAGCACATCACAAATCCAGCCAGCCAATTCTTTTACTTCCGCTTCACCAAACCCACGGGTAGTGACTGCGGGCGTACCAATACGCACCCCAGAAGTCACAAACGGTGATTTAGGGTCATTTGGTACCGCGTTTTTGTTGACGGTGATGTGAGCATCACCCAACCATTTATCCGCTTCTTTACCGGTGATTTCTTGTTTGATTAAGCTAATCAGCATTAAGTGGTTTTCTGTGCCGCCTGAGACAATGTCATAACCACGTGACATGATGACGTCTGCCATGGCTTTGGCGTTTTTAACCACTTGTTGTTGGTAGGCTTTGAAATCTTCGCCTAACGCTTCTTTAAAACACACCGCTTTACCTGCAATCGCGTGCATCAATGGACCACCTTGGTTGCCAGGGAACACGGCAGAGTTGAGTTTTTTCTCAATCTCTGGGTTGGCTTTTGCTAAGATTAAGCCTGAACGTGGACCGCGTAGGGTTTTGTGGGTGGTGGTGGTAGTAACGTCAGCGATTTGCACAGGGCTTGGATAAACACCTGCAGCAACCAGTCCTGCCACGTGTGCCATATCGACCATCAAGTATGCGCCAACGCTGTCTGCGATGTCGCGGAATTTTTGCCAATCAACCACTTGGCTATAAGCAGAAAAACCCGCGATAATCATTTTGGGCTGGTGTTCTTTGGCTAGGCGTTCGACTTCATCATAGTCGATGATGCCCGTTTCTTTGTTTAAGCCATATTGTACGGCTTTATAGTTGATACCAGAAAAGTTCACATGCGCACCATGCGTCAAGTGACCGCCATCAGCAAGGCTCATGCCAAGTACCGTGTCACCTGCTTTTAATAAGGCTAAAAATACCGCGCTGTTGGCTTGGCTACCGGCATGTGGCTGCACGTTGGCATAGTCTGCGCCAAACAATTCTTTGGCACGGTCAATCGCCAATTGCTCAACCACGTCAACATATTCACAGCCACCGTAATAACGTTTGCCTGGATAGCCTTCGGCGTATTTATTGGTCAATTGGCTACCTTGCGCTTCCATCACCGCTGGCGAACAGTAGTTTTCTGAAGCAATCAGTTCAATATGGTCTTCTTGACGTTTGGCTTCATTGTCCATCGCTTGGGCAAGTTCAGCGTCAAACTGGTGAATAGTGACATTTTTAAACATGGCAATTTCCTTTTAAGTGAGTCAAAAAATGGGCGGATAAAACCGAAAATATGGCTTAGTTTAGCATGGTTTGATTGTTTGGGTTAGCATAATCCACAGGTTTGGCTGAATTTGTCTCATCATTCGCCTGCGATTTTTGAGGTTATTTATCAAGCGTTGGGCTAACCAAAGCGGCTCAAAAAATCACTCGATACTGCGATTAACACGATATTAAAAAGTCACCGTAAAAAAGACAGCCGCTGCGACTGTCGATTTTTGGTTGGCTGTGTTTATTTTGCTATATTTTTTAGCGATGTTTTTTAGCGATGTTTATTTGGTTATGTTTTTTGGCCGGGTAAAATTAGTGCAAGGCACAGTGGTTTTTGTACTTATCCTTCTCGTTTGTCAGTGCTGACATGAATCATGCCGTTTTCTTCTTCACCCATAAGGCTATTTTCAAACGCAGGTAAAAAGGTTTCACTAATCAAAAAATTTCTGCCCTGCCATTGGTAAAGGGTGGTGCGTCGCCAGCCTTGCGCTGTCACATCAATCCAGCGGTTGGTCATCGTGGCGCCATGCCGACGAAACAGTATATAGCCAATCGGTGTTGTGCCCAGATTCGCCAGTTTTCGCGCATTACCAATGAGACTGGCAAACGGAAATACTGACCGCGCCATCACCCACGCATCTTGATTAGGCTTGCCAAATAATAAGGCTTCGCGCACCCATGCCGATTGGCTCACACCAAGCGGTAACTGCAATTGGCGCTTTTCGCTCAGGGACAAGGTTTGCCGTCCTTCAAACGTCGGCTGTACGATGAGTCTATGCTGAGATAAGGCTTCAAATTTGGCGGTAAGCGACCCTGTTGACGTCAGCCAAGGGATAAGTTTCGGCGGTATCTGCTGTTTGTGTGCCACGCTCAAATGCGCGCCAGCCAGGTTTAGGTTTAGACCAATATTTATCATTATTTTTTCAAAAACTCATTATCGGTTATTGTGCCTTGCGCGGCACCGTCACCAAAAAATTGGCTTTTATAGGTGTCATTAAAAGGTAACGCGGTCATCGCATCGGCTTGGTACGCCAATATAGCGTGCTGTTCGTCTTGGCAAAACTGGGCAATGGCAGGGGCAAACACCTTGTCGTAGACACGGTGTAGTGAATGGGTCAACACTGGATAAAAGCCGCGAATCAACTTGTGCTCCCCTTGGGTACCAGGGTCAAAGTAGCGAAGGCCATGCTTGATAGCAAATTCAATGCCTTGGTAATAACACAGCTCAAAGTGTAAACAATCATATTCTTCTAGGCAGCCCCAATAGCGGCCATATAACGTGCTGATAGCGGCATCGCCATCGAAAAAAAACAAACTACAAGCCACGATATCACCGTGCGCGTTATGCGCTTGAGCGAGCATCAGCTTGTCTACCATAGTCTGCCCAAGCTGCTTAAAAAATGCTAAATTCAAATACGGCTGCCGTCCTCTCACCAGATAGGTCATGGCATAGCATTGGTAAAAAACTGCCCAATCCGCCTCGGTGATATCGTCACCGATTTTAACCTGACAACTTAAATTTTGTTTGAGTACTTTTTGGCGTTCCACCTTAATTGACTTGCGTTTCTTGGCAGTTAATGTTGCCAAAAACTCATCAAAACTTGCGAATTTTTTATCCTGTAGGTTGCGATTTTGCCATAAAAACTGACAGCTTAGCCTCTCGCAAAGATTGGGCATATTGTGCAACGCTTGGACATTTTTTGGGGAGACAAAAAGCCCGTGCCAAGTGGATGCTTGATAGCGACTTGCCAACTCATCAATCGCTTGTAGTAAGGTCTCATACAGTGGCGCGGTTAATGACTTACCTTGTGCCACCCAAATTCGCTCGCCGGTGACGGGGGTAAAGGGCACGCTTGTCACCAATCTTGGATAATAATTTCTACCATAGCGCTCAAAGGCTTCTGCCCAGCTAAAATCAAACACATATTCACCTTGATGATGCTTTTTGATAAACACAGGCATCACAGCAATCAGTTGAGCACTGTCATCTACAATCTGCACATACTGCACCCACCAATCGCTGCGCTCACCAATCAGCTTTGCATCTATCAGCGCTTGCCAAAAATCAAAGTGCATAAAGGGCGTATCAGGCGTCTGCCACTGTGTCTGTAAGTGCCAGTCAAACTTAGTGGTAAATTGATAGTGATAGGACATATGTTAGTATTATTGTAGTTGTATGAACGGATTATTATACCTTGTTTTTAGCCAAAAATACGGGCTTATCCTTTTGCACAATTTGACACAATTTTGCAAAATATGTATGGCGTTGGGCGGTGTGGTTTATAACGGTGACTTTGTTGCAATAACCAAATTGCAATAGCCAAGATTAGCGTTTACACTGAACAACTTAGCAGCCAACTGCTTGATGCGGTTTAAGCTTTTTTTCACTCACTTGTCACCCTCTACCATGCCGACACTGATTTTATTTAACAAACCTTATGGCGTACTCAGCCAATTTCGCAGCGATGATAATAACAACTTTGCGACGCTCAGCGATTATTTTAGCGACAAAAGCCTACGCGTGGCGGGGCGATTAGATGCCACTTCCGAAGGATTGCTACTGCTAACCGCTGATGGACAAGTCAATAAAGCCTTGACCCATCCACCCAAAGCCAATGCAGGCAAACAACAAGGCAAAACCTACTGGATACAGGTGGAAGGCGATGCAAGCGATGCCCAGTTACAACAACTACAAACAGGGGTGCCACTCAAAGACGGTATCACCTTACCTGCCGAAGTTGTACGGCTAAGCGAAACACAAATTGCCGAGCATATTTGGCAAGCGCCGGACAAGATTGCCAAACGCAAAGTCACCACGTGGCTCGCCATTACTATTTTTGAAGGTAAAAATCGTCAAGTACGTCGCATGGCGGCCCATGTGGGACTGCCTTGTCTTCGGCTGATTCGCATGGCATCAAGTGGCTTTAGTTTGGGAAATTTAGAGGTTGGCGCATCCACACAAATACATTTATCACCTGCCGATTTAAAGCGACTGGGTGTCCAACCTTTATCCGCAGCAACCACAAAGCCACAATCGCGCAAAAAACCTCGCCTGTTAACGCCTAAATCGCCACAATCAAAGCACCCAACAAGCCGACACAGACAGCCCTGAGTGAACAGCCGTGAGCAGACAACCGTAAGGAAACCGCTATGAGAAAACAGCCATGATCGGTTACATCTATCGTTTTTTTCAAAGCCGCCCTCGTCTACTGTTAGGGTTTGCCACCATGGTGGTGGTGTATTTTGGGTTATCGACGCTGGTTGGCCTATTGCCCAAAGATTGGACGTTGGCGGTAGCCTATGATAAATTGAAGTTTGTGACGCAATTTTTGCTGGCTTGGAATATCGGACTTTGGGTTTATTTACTGGCTATTTTTCGGATGATGTATAAAGCCGATCAAAATGCAATTTTGGATAAAGCCCATGCTGAAGACGAAGGCACGATGTTAATGCTGATTTTGGTTTTTGTCACAGCCATTGTCAGTATGCTAGCGATTGTCGTAGAGTTGGGCGCGAGCAAGGACGCCAAAGGCGCTTTGATGCTGTTTCATATCGCGCTCACCGCCATGACGATTTTGACGGCCTGGCTGTTTATTCATACCATGTTTGCTATTCATTACACCCACGAGTATTTCTTGCTTAAAGAAGAAAAAAACACAGAAATGCTAGATTTTCCTAACGATGACGACCCCGCCTACTGGGATTTTTTATATTTTTCCTACATCATTGGCACATCTGGTCAAACAGCGGATGTCGCCTTCAACACCCAGCAAAGTCGAATCATCGGTACCATTCATTGTGTGTTATCATTTTTCTTTAATACCGCAATTTTAGCCTCATTAATCAATATGTCAGCGGGTCTAATCGGTTAAAGTTAAATAAGTCAGCTAAATGAGTCAGCCCAATACAGCTAAATGAGTCGGTCAATTCAAGTGAATACATCGTCAAAATCGCTTGCTGTATGAGGTATACTATCCTCGCTTGTGGTCCTCGTCTTAACATAAAGTGATAGGACTGTCATATCCCACTACGCTAATATCTCGCTACTTTATAACTAGGAAATTGTATGATCGCACAATATTTGATGGTCGATAACGCCCTGCTCGAGCAACTGCAAAATGCCACTGATACAGCGCGAACGGCGTTACTTGAAAGTATGAGTGAGCAGCCTCAAGCACAATTGGTAGATTTGGGCAAACTGTGGGACATCATCCATTTTGTGTTAACCAAACACAGTGCCACCGAGCCTGTACCCGATGAGCCTGTCAGCGAGTTTGTGGTGGGTGTAGAAACCTTTAGCGACAATGAAGATGCCGATTTCATTGCTTTTATCCCGTGGGCACATATTGTCGAAATCGTTGATGTACTAGAACAAATTAACTTTAAAAAACGCTTAGAAAAAGTCTCAATGAAGTCACTACGTGAGCAAGCTATTTTCCCACCCAATATTTGGCAAGACAAAAAGGAAAACTTGGATAAAGAATTACTGGCTTCATATAATGAGTTATTGGCGTTTTATAATGACGCCTTAGACAATGGCGATAATATTGTGGTGAGTATTTTATAACGCCGATATAGTCCTTTTTTCATTTTTTGAACCAAAAAAGCACCTTATAAAAGGTGCTTTTTTTATCAATTCGCTGATGAAAATATCATCTAGCTTGACTTGAACTTCATTAGTTAACCGATTGTGGTGCAAGGATAATCATCTCTACACGGCGGTTTGGTTCATAGCTTGAGCCAAATTGTGTTGTCGCACCGCGACCAATAGCGCTGATACGGTTACCAGAGATGCCACGATTGACTAAGTAATTAGCGACTGCTGATGCACGGCGTTGTGATAACGCTTGGTTTCTATTTGCATCACCTTCCACTGAGGCGTAACCATTTACTTGAATGTTAGTTTGGTTATAGTCACGTAGTGTGGTAGCTACTTTGTCTAACGTATTATAGAAGTTAGGTAGAATAGTAGAATCACCAACGCGGAAAGTTATCGCTTCTGGGATAGACAAGTTAATGTTATTAGTCACTGGGTCACGTGTTACCGTCACGCCAGAACCTGCGGTTTCTGCACGAAGTTTAGCTTCTTGTTGCTGCATGTAGTAACCAACACCAGCACCTAGTACACCACCGATTGCCGCATCACGACCGGTTTTTTCACCGCCCGTTGCCTTTGAGACACCCGCACCTGCGGCTGCCCCTAATAGACCACCAATAAGCGCTTTATTGTCGGTAATGCCTGTTGTTGTCGTACCAGTTGGCGTTGTTGCACAACCTGTTAAGATAACACCTGATGCTAAAGTAGCTGCTAATAATTTAGTACGCATGAGTAATCTCCTTTGAATTCCTCTAGTTATAATGGCTTAGTTATAATTGCCACGCACCAACTTGTTGTTTTTATCTCATTTGCCAGATAAACCTGACAACACTCAGTTGCTTTGTGATTGAGCTCATTATGCAATAAACTTTTCCTTTATATGTAATGATTTGTCTTAAGGATGTTGTAGGATGGCATAATTTGTTACAAAATATTTTCAAGTATTCATTATTTATATTATTTATTCTTATATATTAAATGCTTTGTGATTTTGTTGAAAACTATGCTGCATAGTCAACCTATCATCTACAGATTATTCAATAACTTGTTAATTTTTAATAAAAATTTTTGACAATTAACTTTACTGGGATTTATAGCGTAGCATCGTTAAACTCGAAAGATTTGTGCTTGCCAGTGTATAAAAATTTATTAGTGAACATTTTTGACGTTTGCTAAACTAACACTTATTTTTACAATTAACGAAGCCAAATTAATGAAGCCAAGTATTTTTTCTTATGTCTCATTCAAATAAGCTTTTTTGAATAAGCTTTGTGGGAGCCAAATATGACAAATAACAATAAACCATCATTGCTCAAAAACACGTTCAACAAACTGCGTAAAACATCATTACCTTTGGCGCAAAACGCCAGCTTAGCGGTGGCGGCAGGCACCATTACCGGCAATTCAGTGCTGTTTAGTCTACCGCTTTGGGCGATGGGCGCGGTAAAAACATTAACGGGTCATACATTGGCAGATAAATCCGTGTTAAAAATAGCCAATCACTGGATCAATACCAACAATCGTTTGATTGACAACATCCTGCCCGATATTGATTTTCGCGTCAACCTGCCTGATGACTTATCGGTCGATGGCAAATATATTTTGCTGAGTAATCACCAATCTTGGGTCGATACCACTGTCATTCAATATATCAGTGAAAACCGACTGCCATTAACGCGATTTTTTGCCAAATACGAGCTACTGTATATCCCAATTGTGGGACAAGCGTTTTATTTTTTAGACTTTCCGATGATGAAACGCTACTCGAAGGCAGCGATTGCTAAAAATCCAGCGCTAGAAGACCGCGATATCATCGAAGCCAAACGCGCTTGTCAAAACTTACTCGACAAGCCTTTTACCTTACTTAACTTTATCGAAGGCACGCGGTTTACCCAAAAAAAACATGACTTGCAACAATCACCGTATCAACATTTGCTAAAACCCAAAGCGGGCGGCATTGCGCTTGCATTGGGTGCGTTAGGTGACGATTTAGACGCGGTGCTTGACATGACGATTGTGTATCCTGACGGTATTCCTACCTATCAGGATTTGTGGCAAGGTAATATCAAACGCATCGGGGTGGATATTCAAAAAATTGCATTGCCAGATGATTTGCTACAGCGGCTCATGGATGGAAAATACCAACAGGATGAACAAACCAAAATAGATATGTACCGTTGGCTTGATGATGTGTGGCAGCAAAAAGATCAACGTATCCAAGCCATGCTCGATGATTTTACCCGTCATCCCTAGCAACACATTATTAGCGACACATGACTAATGACATATCACTAGTGACACTGCTAGTTAAAATCTCAGGTGAGTCATGCAAGGTATGACTTACCTGCCTTGTCCTCATTCACATTTTTTGCGGTATTGACCCCATTTTGAGCACTTTTTTATGCCAACTGCTAATTTAGACCCAAAGTCCAATCCAACGCCAAGCTCGAATATTAGCCAACCTCTCGCTGCTCACCCTGCCAAACCCAGTCGTTGGCAGTTAGCCTACGATACCATCATGATGGTTGCCATTGTGTTGGACTTGCTGCTCATGGGGTTTGACGCTTTGATGCTAAGTAGCTTTATGGCAAAAATAGCAAGTTGGCTGGGGTTTCTTGACAGCATCGTCAGTTATCAGCAAGGATGGCACGAGCCGCTCAAAGTGGCAGGGGGAGTGTTTACCATTTTCTTGGTAGCAGAGCTTGCGGTTCGCTGGTTGATTGCCATCGCCCAAAAACGCTATTACCGCTGGTTTTTCTTTCCATTCGTGCATTGGTATGAAGTGTTGGGCTGTGCACCGCAGCTGCGCGCATTACGACTGCTGCGCGTTGGCGTGATTGGTTATCGTCTGCATGAACTGGGCTACAAAGTTTTGCCCGCCAGTTGGCTTGCGACGATCAAATTTTATTACCAAATGATTATGGAAGAGATTTCTGATCGGGTGATTTTAACCGCGATTGACAATATCCGCACCGAAATAAGCAACGCCGATGGGCATTTGGTCAAAAACATCATCGACAAGCATCGGGATGACATACAAAAGGTCATTGTCGAAGTGCTGCAGCAAGAAGCCACACCGTTATTACAATCCACACCTGCCCACCCTGCCATCTTTGCCAAACCATTGGCAGAACAGGTGGGCATCGCCATTCAGCAAGCGCTAACCGATACGCCCGAGCTGCACCGCATATTACGATTGATACCGATTGCAGGTAGTCTGATAGAAAACCAAATGCACAGCATCGGGCAACACATTGGGGAAAATCTGACATTAAGCTTGACCACCAACCTTACCAAGCCGCAAACGCTCACGCTGATGTATGAAGAAATCGCCAAAAGCTTGGTGCAAATTGACGTCACTAGCCCTGCGCTAGAAAAATTAATTAGCGATATTATTGATGATAGTTTGACGTCACTTGCCAACCAAGTTCGCATTCAACAATGGAAGCACCAAATACGCTGATTCAATCCACCAATTTGGCTGGCAGCTAACGGCTGTGCAACGCTTTTTTTATCGCCCTACTACAGCTTTGGTTGCCAAACAATAAATAGCGCGGTGAATGGTTGTTGTTTTAAATAATACTTGCTAATATGCGGTATGAATCGATTTTGATGTATAAAAAGTTATTATAAAAAGGTTTTTCATGACACAGCCCGCTGCCCTTGACTTGACCCAAGATAGTTCATCACAAAACTTACAAAGCCTTAACGTATCCGAGCAGGATGCACCGCAAAGTCAGCAGCCAGCCAACCCATTACCCACCGACCCTGTAGCCACTAGCGTGAAACTCACTGGCAGACTACTGAACTTTAGCCGTCTAAATATTGAAGGCAATGATATCAAAGTAATTTTGACAAAGATTGCACAAAAGCTAGGTCGTCAACGCCAGTCCAACTTACCGGTGATTGTCAGTTGTCAACAGCCATTAAATTTAGCCCAGCTTTGGGGCGGCTTATGGGCGCTAGGGTTACAGCCGATTGGGTTGGTCACAGGCGCCAATGACGCCCAAGCCAATGAGCTTCGCATCGCCATTTTTCCAGCGGATGGGCAGCGCATTGACGGCAAAGCACCAAAAAATATGGCGACGGGCAGTGAGCGCAAGCCAGATAGCACAGCAACTACCCCATCGTCTCAACACGTGGCGCAGCCCCCTACCCAATCATCCGCATCCGACAGTCAAGCGACCAAACGACAAAATCAAACCGCTAATGATATCGCAGCCAATAATACCGCAAGCAATGAGACCACAATCAATGAGACCGCAGCTGCACCTGAAAAATTTGTCGCCTCACCGCATCACCAATCGCAGCCTGAAGGCGATTTGGTGCATACTCAAATGCTGCGCTCCGGTCAAAGTATCAATCATGTAGGCGGTGACGTGATTTTGACCAAAGGCATCAATGCCGGCGCGGAAGCGATTACCGATTATAGCTTACACGTGTATGGAAAAGCCGAAGGGCGATTGGTCGCAGGGGCGACGGGCGACACCAACGCTAAAATATTCTGTTTACGTTTTAACCCGTCACTGGTGTCAGTTGCGGGCACTTATTGCCTAAAAGAAAATATTCCCATTGAGTATTTGGATAAAGCGGTACAAGTCAGCTACCTTGATGGTCAAGGGTTGGTCTTTGAATTGATGGAATGATCATCACCCAAACAACCCTATACCATAATCTATGCAAAAATCGCCAATCTCTCGATTAACTTCGAAAAGTTTTTTATGCTAAACTAGTCCAATTAACCAAATTTGGGCTAACTAAAATTTAAGCCTTAACTTTTAACGATTTACGTTAATTTATATCCATATTTTTCAAACCAGTTTAGCGTGAATGTGTGTATGGCTTGATGATTAACCAATACAGCCTCACTGACACCGTGCTATGAATAGGAGTATGCCAAAGTGGCAAAAATCGTTGTTGTAACTTCAGGAAAAGGCGGGGTAGGCAAAACCACCACTAGCGCCTCTTTCGCTACAGGTCTAGCCCTTCGCGGCTTTAAAACTGTAGTGATTGACTTTGACGTGGGTCTTAGAAATCTTGACCTCATTATGGGCTGCGAAAACCGCATCGTGTATGACTTTGTTGATGTTATCTCAGGGAACGCGCGCCTGTCACAAGCGTTGGTAAAAGATAAACAACTCAATAATTTGTTTATCTTACCTGCCAGCCAAACCCGCGACAAAGACGCCTTGACAGATGAAGGAGTCGCCGAAGTCATTAATGAGTTAGCCAAGCAATTTGACTACATCGTGTGTGACTCGCCCGCTGGTATCGAGCGCGGTGCCCAGCTAGCTATGTACCATGCCGATGAAGCCATCATCGTGACCAACCCAGAAATCTCGTCGGTGCGTGACTCAGACCGTATCATCGGTATTTTGCAAAGCCGTACTAAAAAAGTTGAAGAAGGTACAGGCGTGGTACGTGAGCACTTGGTCATCAACCGCTACAACGCTGAGCGTGCTGAGCGCGGCGAGATGATGGATATCAACAGCATCTCTAATGACATCCTAAAAGTGCCACTACTTGGCGTGATTCCTGAAAGCAATAGCGTACTTGAGGCATCAAACCAAGGTGTGCCTGTGGTGCTAGATCAAAATTCAAAAGCCGGTCAAACTTATGATGACATGGTCGCTCGTTTCTTAGGGGAAGAACGTCCCTATCGCCATATCGAGGTGAAGAAGAAAAGCTTCCTACAACGCTGGTTTGGAGGTTAGGCTATGGGATTTTGGAGTAATTTATTTGGCGGTGAGCAAAAGTCAAACAGTGCCAATACTGCCGCAGAGCGCCTAAAGGTCATCGTTGCCAGCGAAAACCGCTTGCACAATCGGTTAACCCCAGAGCGTATCGAAAAAATGAAACGTGAGATTTTGGCAGTGGTCAATACCTACGTATCAGGTGTCAACATTGATGACGTCAATATTCAGCATCACAATGAAGCAAACATGGAAGTGCTGGAGATGAATATCAGCTTGCCTGATAGTACACGCCAATAATTCATGTTGCGCTTAATCTAGGTTACGTTTAATTTAAATTACTTTTAATTTAAGTAATCTAGGTTGCATTTAAAAAATTTTGACTAAAAAGCTCATGATGACATGGGCTTTTTTATACTATGGGCTAACTTAGCGCATACGGCGAATCAAATGGTCTTTTTGGATAAATTGGTGATACAGCCCGCCGATGATATGTAAAGCCGTGAACACCAGCAGCAACGTCCACAACAGATTTTTATGAATTTTTTCTAACGTGCCTGATAAATCACTGTTTTCACTGACAAAGGCTGGGATATCAAATAGCCCAAACATACTCACCCCCTCCCCATCAAACATAACAGAAAACCAACCCGCCAAAGGCATGGCAAGTAAAATCAAGTACAGTGCCAAATGGGTTAAATGCGATAGTTTATTTTGCCATTTTGGCATCGGCACATCGGCAGGTGATTTGGTGACAAAACGGTTGATAATACGACCTACTGTCCAAAATAACACACTGAGTCCAAACGCTTTATGCAAATCAAAATAGGTAAAGTCAGTCGCATCTTCATTAAGCTCAATCATTGCCCAAGTCGCAATCAACAATACCACACTAATCCAATGGAAAATACGTGACGATAGCGACCATTTGTTGATACCGTGTGGGGCAATCGGCTGTGGCGCTTCATTTGCAGGAAATAATGCCATAATGGATTTTACCTTATCATGATTTGTTTTGGGTTATTCTAGCAATCTTTGGGCAAAATAAAAGTAACAGACTGTTGGCAAAATAGCACAAAGGCGGACTGCGTCTAACTATCTAAATCCACCAAGAAATGCGAGAGCTTGTCCAAATCTGGCACCACACACAATTCACCTGCCAACATGACTGGCTGAAAAATATAGTCCTGCTGTAAGCTGTAGTCTGCCAAATTCGGTGCGCGCGAGCTCTCGACGACCTCATCATCTGGCGCGTTTAAGGCGGCTAATAAGTCAGGGTAGTGAGTCGCTAATTCAGCTTGGTAAGTGGCGTCATCAGCGTCTTTGAGATCAGCAATACGCACAGAATGAAAAGTCACTTCGCCATGAATCTGCAAGGCAATCCGATGGATATCGGTGACGCTTTCTAACACCACTAAGTGGGTGGGCTTATCATCTTTTGGCAACAAGTGATACACCGGCACTTCTTGACCGCGCCAAATATAATTCCAAATGCGCTCATCATAGTTATCAATGCTCAAAATCAAAGCTTGCGGCACAATCCAGTCAGGCGAACTGCTAGAAGGAATTCGAGCAATGGTTAATTGACCTGTGGTGATACTTAGGACGCCTACATCCTCATCTTGCTTAAAATAACGGTTTAAATCGTTTGCCATGGCTTGCTCATTTTAGTGATTAATAAGAAATTTAGGGGTCGCTGCTAGCCTGCGGTATTTAGCCACACAAGGCGATTAGCTGCTGAGCTAACTGCTTAGGGGTGCCAACAAAAGTGACTTGGTTGCTTTCAATCATGCTTTGTGGCTGGCTCGCGCAGGTGCTACTGTCAGGGGATTGCGCCCAAATAATGCTGCCATTTTTTTTGACCGTCGCTGCCACATCACTGCCATCATTGCCCATACCAGAGAACACAATAGTGATTAAATTATTGCCAAACGCTTCACTGCAGTTACGCATGACGTCACTGATTGGCGGTTTGTAACTGCCTTGCCAAGGTTTACGCTGCAAAATTACCCGTCCATTGGAATCACACACCACGCTGTGTTCAATCGGTAAAATCAAACAACGTCCTGTCAATAATTGCTGGGTATTGGTCACTATGTCACAGCGCCACTCATTGTGACGATTTAAAATTCTTGGCAAGGTGTTTAGCGTATTTTGGTTAAAGTGCTGCGCTAGTAACAGTGCCACTGGTAAATATTCGGGCAAATTATCTAAAAATTCCTTAATCGCCAGTGGTCCGCCCATCGAGGCTGCGAGCAACACCACATATTTCCACGGTTTGATTTCGCTCTTGGCAGCATCATAGTGCTCTAACAAATCGCTACGTTCTAGTATGCTGGCAATTTTTCGCTTGAGTTGGCGTTGCCATTTGGCATATAACAGACTTTCATTGATATAAGGCGCAGTGACAAAGCCCAGTAGCACAACCTTAGTCAAATTGACATTCTGTTGTTTTTCAACATTTTGAATGACTGCGCAATCGTCTGGGGTATCGATTAGCCACACATCCACTTTTTGCTGAAAATGTTTTTCGAACAACTGTGACGCTGCCAAGCATGCCACGATTTCAAATCCCCAAGAACGAATGGTATCGCTAAAGGCGAGCCGTTGCTGATTTTCCTCAGCAACGATAAAAAATCGCAGCGGTGGGTACTTTGACAGCATGAATGATTGTATCCTTTACCTGGCCAGTCGGATTAGTCAGTTTTGCTTGTTGAGTAAAGCGCGCTAACGTGTCTAACAGCATTTGTTCTTGGAATGGTTTACCCATGTATTCATTCACCCCGATATCAAACGCGCGTTCACGGTGTTTTTCACCGGTACGCGATGTAATCATGACAATAGGAATATGCTGGAGCCGTGAATTATGGCGAATATGGTTGGCGACTTCAAAGCCGTCCATACGAGGCATCTCAATATCCAATACAATGACTTCAGGTAGCATTTCTTGCAGTTTTTCTAGCGCATCAATACCATCTGTTGCCACTTGGGCATCATAGCCGTGACGTTCTAGTAAGCGCGAGGTGACTTTGCGCACGGTTACTGAGTCATCCACAATCAATACCAGCGGTTTGTGCGCTCGTTTGGCCGCTTTATTGGCTTTTTGCAGCTCGACTTTGGTAATGTTGCTGACATTACGCATCAATGCCACCAAGTCAAGAATGAGCATGACCGAACCATCACCCATGATGGTGGCAGAAGAAATTCCATCGATATGGGAGAGCTGACGACCGAGCGGTTTGACGACCACTTCAATACGAGAGCCTGCAATCATATCCACTTGTAGCGCCATGCGCTGACCTAAGTCAGTACGAATAATAATCACTGGCACACTGCTTGACTGGTGCGCTAGTGCATCCACCGGGTCACTGCCGTACAAAATCTGATTAAGATAGCGCAAACGATAGGCTTGTCCATCGATATTGATAGTATCGGCATTCGTGGTATAAAAGTTAGCAATCGCATCGATATTGACCCGCATCACACGTTCAATTTGCACCAATGGTACAGCAAAGTATTTATCCCCTGCCCTCACCATCAAGGCATCAGACACCGCAACTGTCAATGGTAGACGCATGGTAAAGCGTGAGCCTCTGCCAGGCTCAGAGTCGACGGTTACTACACCACCCAGCTGCTTGACTTCGCTTTGTACCACGTCCATACCGACACCACGACCCGAGATTTGTGATACGGATTTGGCGGTGGATAGACCCGCGTTAAAGATATATTGCATGATATCCAGTGTCTTTAGACTGGTATCTTTGGCAGAAATCAAGCCTTGCTCAATCGCTTTTTCGCGTACGGCATTGACATTAATACCGCGTCCATCATCGGTTAAGTTGATAACGATTTCACCGCCTTCACGCAGCACTTCAAGCGTGATTAAGCCTGTTCTTGATTTACCACTTTCAATACGTTCTTGCGATTTTTCAATACCATGGTCAACGGCGTTACGTAGCATATGCTCAAGCGGCGAGGTAATACGCTCAAGGATATTACGGTCAATTTCACCTTCATCGTTTAGGATTCGCAGTTCAACAGATTTACCCAGTTCGGTTGCTATTTGACGGACGACCCGTTGCAGCCGTGGCGTGATACGCGAGAATGGCACAGTACGTGAGTCCATCAACCCTTCTTGCAAATCGGACTGGGTGCGTGATAACTGCAGTAGCAAGTTTTCGGTTTCACGGGTTTTATCGAGCATGGTCGTTTTGATGTCTAACAAGTCCGATGCCGATTCTGAGAGCGATTTTGACAATTGGTTGAGCGATGAATATTGGTCCATCTCTAACGGGTCAAAGTCACTTTCTAACGCATGCTCATCACCAATTTGTGACAAGATTTGAATCTCAAGCTCTGTTTCCATACGGCGTAGCTGATCTGCTAGACGCTGTACAGTTGCGCCCATCTCTTCGATATTGTTCGATAGACTTGATATACCCATCTCGATTCGCGAGCGGTTAATCGCGGACTCACCTGATAGGTTAATCATGCGCTCCATAGCACTTGCAGAAATCCTAAGTGTCTCAGCATGAAGGCTCGATTGATCTTGCTCAGATTCAAAGTTACCCGTCATCAGCGGCATGACGCTTAGGTCGCGCTGTTTGACTTCTAACGTGTTTTGTCCCAAACTACTGCGATAGATATCAATTTGCTCAATTTGGCTGGCTAGGTTAGCATTGGGGATTTCTTTTAAGCTATCAGGTTTTCGCGAGAATTGTTGCAGCGCAGCAACCAACGCCACAGGCGTTTGTGGGTTAAATTTATTCTCTAATACATAAATCGCATTTGCTAACCAGTCATGACACACGGCCAATAGGTTGCCAATCATACGCGTCGCAGGTTTGCGGCGGCTGCCTAGCTCTTCGTAGATGGTTTCCATTTCGTGAGCCAACGTGGCAATCCCTTCAGCTCCGACCATTCTTGCGCCACCTTTGATGGTGTGCAATTCACGTTGCAAGGCTTGTAAGGCTGCAAGATCACTGTTATTACTACGGAATTCTTGTAGATGCTGGCTGCTGCTATCGATCAGTTCTTTGGCTTCTTCAAGATAAATTTTTAAGATATCTTCGTCAGGCTCTTGACCTTTCCAAGTCTCTAAACGACGCCCTTCAAAGTTATTAATAATTTCTTCGATGTAGAGTGGGTCATTTTTTGCAATCGCGCTATCACCCTCTTGGGCAAGTTGTTTTTGCTCCATCAACTCTTCAGGATTGGCTTCAACAATCATCGGCACTGCAAATACCAAGTCTCGACTTTGCACTGTACCAGCGATAACCTCATCAATTTGGTGGGCAAAATCTGTGGCTTCAAAAGAGCGACTAAATTGTCGAACTTGCTTGAGCTGCGAGGCAATGGTTTCATGCAGCTTTTGCACCAATGAAGCGGTATCGGCATCACTCGCTAAAATACCTTTATCAATGGCATCATACACTTGCTCACCACGTAGCGCCATCTCGGCAATACTCGTTACCCCGAGTAGCTCTGCACCCCCTTTTAACATGTGCATATAATTAGCTAGTTCTTTGGTGACCGCTAAATTGCTAAGGTTATTGAGCCATTGGTCGTAGTAATTTTGCACGTCGGGCTGAATGGTTTGCACTTCATCCAAGAAAATTTGCAATAGTTCATCATCTGTAGCAACTGGTTGGTACTCGATAGCATCCATCTCGGCTTGGTACTGATTTTTTGCCAATAATTTTCTTAAGGTTTCAATCGCCTCTTCATCGATATTGACGCGCAGGCCTGCTGCAATGGCGTCAAACATATTGATGAGCTGGTTGTGTACGCCCATTAAGGCATCATAAATGGCTTCATTTTTGGCAAATTGCGGATAATCAGCGAGTTTTTTATAGGCAAACTGTAGGGTGCTTGGAATGATAAAATAGCTCAAACCGTCAGTCGCCTGCGCAAGCCTTGACGCTTGTTGTTCAAGCTGCTGGGCATAGGCAATCACTTGTTCATTCTCGCCAGCAAACTTAGCTTGCGCTTGCTGATCGGCATCGAGTAAGTCATCAATCCCAAGCGCCATCAGGTCTTTGACTGTCAGTTTGCTGCTTTCATGAGGCTCAGCATTGGCATCGGTTAGACGCTCAACCAAGTCGGCAACAATGTCAGTGTTATCTTCTACAACCGTCACATCATGATGGATTTTATGCTCATCAATGTAGGTTTGTAGCAGGTCTTTAGCCTCTTGCAGGGTCAATAACTGGCGAGCCGTCAGTGGCATTTCATTATGTAATAAGTCGCCCAATACTTTTTCTACCGCTGCGCTTAAGTGATAGACATTGTTAAGTTCAATCAGGGCTGCCCCACCACGCAAGGTATGAAATGCGCGTAATATGGCATCAGGCACATGCGTTGCAGGCTCACCCAAATGCTGGGTGATAAAGTTATCAATATTGACCAATAACTCGTCTGCTTCTTCAATAAATACGTCATCAGCGACATCCATTTCACTACTGATGTCACTAATGCCACTGACATCCTGTAGCGCTTGCGTTTGTGCGGTGGCGTGACCAGACGAGAGTGCCGCATCTGTGTGTGACGCACTCGGCGAGGCGGCCCCCTGCCCCATAAAGGCGGACAAGACTTGAGGGTAGCTAAAGCTGTCGCCATGTTTTTTGGCATAGCTATTAGCGACAGCTTGCCACAGTTTAATCACCGCTGGATAGTCTGTACGATTTTGGGCAAAAATCGTGATGAGTCCAGCAAATGCGTCAATGACATCAGCAACTAGGTGTGAAACCCCCTCATCAACCGCTATGGTATGATCAAGCACGCGATTGAGCATGTTTTCAATCGACCAAGCAAGCTCCCCTAGCTGATTGGCGCCAACCATACGACCTGAGCCTTTTAAGGTATGAAAGCCTCGGCGGATTTCTTTTAAGGTATCAAAATCATCGGGCTTGGCTTGCCAAGCTGCGTTAAGCGGGGCAATCGTCTCAATCACTTCATTGGCTTCTTCGATATAAATTTCTTGAATATCGGCATCGCTGACCGCATCTGTGACCGTCGTTAGCTGCTCATATTCGCGAGCCACTACCTCAGGTAAGGCTGTGGTTGATGGCGCAGTGTCACTCGCAACCTCACTGCCTTGAGCCCCATTGTCACTGTCTTTAGCCACACTAGCACTGACTGGTACAAAGCTACCTAAGCCATTGGTTTCTGGCAGACCTGTGTTAATCGGCTGCTGCTGTAATAGATTCGTCGCTTGCAACACGGTAACCGCAGGGTCGATACTTGGCGCCCGCTGCTGCAGAAAATCTTCAACCAATATCGGCAGTTTGCGATGGGTATCTTTGATAAAGCCCACTAACGCATCACTAACCGCTAAAGTACCATCTAGCACACGGTTGAGCATGTTTTCTACTGCCCAACACATCTCACCAATTTGATGAGCGCCCACCATACGACCTGAGCCTTTTAAGGTATGAAAACCTCGGCGGATATCTTTGAGCGCGACTAATTCACGAGTGTCCACTTCCCATACGGGAATTTGCTCACCCAACTCAGCGAGGACTTCTTGCGCCTCTTCAATGAAAATATCTCGAATATCTTCATCCATACTGTAATCATCAGCTTTGAGGGCTTGCCTCGCAGCCGCTAGCGCTTGCGATTCTTGCACGCCATTCGTTTGCGTCATAGTTGTTTGCTTGATAGGCGCTTCTGAAGCCGTAGCTAGCACTTGTGTTGGTGCTTTCATATCACTGGCAATATATTCGCCTCCATCATCGTAAATCACTGTATCACTGCCAAAGTGCTTGGTTGGCGCTATCACTTCGGCGGCGGTTAATGGCATTTCGATTAAGCCATTAAGCAATAAATTGGCGCGGTTAAGCTGAGTTTGGGTTTGATCCAGAAATTCTTCATTGACAGACTGATTGGATAAATAATCCAAAAATAGCTCAAAGCGGGCAAGCATGTCGGCGATGGCATCACTGGCTTCCGCGCTTAATACCTGTACCGAATTTTTATGCATACGGCTAAATAATAAGCGAATTTGCTCGACCAATTCTTTGGGACGTGTTAATCCTAATGCCCCAAAAAATTGAATAGTGGCAATCAATTCGTCATTGACAGTTAATTTATTTAAATCACGGGTTTGGATATATTGATTAAACGACTGTTTGATATGTTCAATATGCACGCGCGTTTGGCGCACCGCTTCATTTTGCGGATTGCTGGCATAGGCAAAATGCTTTAAGCCAATTTGGCTATCAAGGATTTCAACCGTTGACAACAACTGGCTATGAACATCTTGCAGCTGGCGTTCTACCTGCCAACTGAGTGATGACGCCATAAAAGTATCTTGCGTCATCAAGCGCACGTCATCGATAATTTGCGCCATTTGGTTTTCATAAAACACCCAACCGCGATTTGCCAAACTGTTTTTGACCGATTCAAGCAGCGGCAAAATGGTGAGCGGCTCATGCACTTGATAAATAATTTTTTCAAGTTTTTCTAATACTTGACTAAATAAATTATCAAGCGTGTCACTACTATTGATATCCAAGCTTGATAGCAGGGCTTTAGCATCATGCGATTTGTGGGTTAACGCATTGAGCGCTAATAACACATCAACCCCCAAACGAGACACGGTAATATCAGGGGTAAGAGTCAAATCATGCGTCAGCACCAATGACAGACTATTTAATAGCGAAGCATAAGCGGTTGGTGCAGGCTGCTCATTGAGGGTTAGATTATTGCACCACACTGCGACCAACTGCCAAAATTGACGCCAAGCAGGGTAGATGGCAGCTTGGGATAAATAGCCAGCAACCTTGGTCAGTGCATCTAAATGTTTGCTGTCGTTGGTCGCGTTTTGTAGTAGTTGCAAACTGGTATAACGCCAAACTTTGAGTAACTCATCGGCTTGGGCACTGTCCCATGGGTGTTTGATGTCTGGCGTGGCTAATTGGCTTAAAAATAATAAAGCATTGTCTGTGACAGGTGGGATGGGCTCATAAGTTGATGCTATGCCAAGCAGCTGCTCAAAATAAGCGATTCGGTCATTGACCCAATCGGTATGAATCTGCTGTTTAGCTTGTACTTGTTCAATGTCAAATTGTAGCAATCTCACCGCATGGCTGATTTGACTAAAATACTGCGGGGATAAAGTCTCTTGCTGAATGGCGATAGTGGTTTTATCAAGCGTTTTCGCCAGTTTTGATAAGGCAGGCTGGTTGGCAAGCGCGAGCGCACCGGTGATTTGGTGCAAATGTTGACCGATTAACTGCCACGCTGGCTGCGCGTCATGTCGTTGTAGCAACTGGTTAAGCTCACCAAATACGTCTTTTAAAACAGGCATCAACCAGTCTAAGGCGATCAAATTACGTTGTTTACTCATACCATATTCCTAGGACAACGACTGTCAAAAACGATGACGATTTTTATCGATTTTAAGGTAGCTGTAACGCAGTCGTTTATTAATTTCTTATATCACTTAAAATAACTTACCCGCTGTCTGGCGTCAACTCAGGTTGATACCTTTTATAAGTTATAATGTTCACCCATTCGCGCTGCGATATTTGCCAATGCTTTGAGCCAATCTAGGACAACCGTTTTGCAATCAAATAACGGGCTAAATAACGCACGATATCGCGCTACTCAAATTGCCAAAAATCATCAATTAACACATTGTTGCGGGCAACCAGTTGGCATTGACCTGCCTCTAAAGGCATCGGTTGCTGCGCATCTACCAAATTTTTGCTAAAGAACTGCCATTGTGATTTTTTTGTAGGGATTAGCGAAAATTTATCCCTGCCAACGTCTTTAAGGTAGTGATTAAAACCACAGCGTGCAACCCCTGATCTAACACACATAAGAGCTAACACGCATAAAAAGAAAGGTGGTTAAAACCACCCCTTACTTTTCTAACTGTTGAGTACTAAGCCTAATTAGCCATCAATCATTACCCATTAAGCATGTGCTAAAGCATCATCTGGCAATTTAAAGCCCGATACTGATTCTTGCAGCGCTGCCGCCATTTCATTAAGCTGACCGATTGAACGAGCGGTTGCCATGGTACCTGATGTGGTTTGCGAGGTAATATCTTGAATGATGTTCATGGTGTTTGAAATATGTCCCGCTGAGGCTGCCTGCAGACGCGCCGCATTCGAGATACTCTGAATCAATGATGCCAAGTTATTAGATACAGTTTGTACTTCTTCAAGCGCCTCACCCGCGTCTTTTGCAAGTTTTGCACCGCGTACAACTTCTGCGGTGGTTGATTCCATCGACATCACGGCTTCGTTCGTATCTGCCTGAATGGTTTTAACCAGTGTTTCAATCTGTTTGGTCGCTGTGGCTGAACGTTCTGCTAGGCGCTGTACCTCGTCAGCAACAACCGCAAAACCACGACCTGCTTCACCCGCCATCGATGCCTGAATTGCTGCATTCAACGCCAGGATGTTGGTTTGGTCAGCAATGTCATTAATCAGTCCAACGATATCGCCAATCTCTTGCGATGATTCACCGAGGCGCTTAATACGTTTTGAGGTTTCTTGAATCTGGTCACGAATGGTATTCATACCATCGATGGTACGTTGTACCACTTCTGCCCCGTTATAGGCAATCGCAACCGAACGGTCCGCAACCGCAGCAGATTCGGCGGCATTTGAAGATACTTGGTCAATAGACACCGCCATCTCATTAATCGCTGCAGAGGCTCCCGCAATCTCTTGCGCTTGGCTTTCAGAGGCTTGGGCTAGTTCAACTGCCGTTGCCTGGGTTTGGTCAGAGGCTCGAGCGACTCGCTCTGCGGTGACGTTAATCGCAGAAACCAGTTGACGCAATTGGTCAATTGCAAAGTTGACCGAGTCTGCAATCGCACCTGTAAAGTCTTCTGATACCGTTGCGTTCACGGTCAAGTCACCTTCCGCCAAGTCACCTAACTCATCAAGCAAACGCAAAATCGCCATTTGGTTACGTTCGTTTTCTTCTTGGATTCTGCGGGCACGTTCAGATTCAACCTCCATCTCATGACGCTGACGCAGCGTTTCACGCTCACCTTCTACCATTTCGCGATGGGTTTTGGCACTAATCTGGCGGGTCAAAAAGTAAATCGCCCCAATGACGCCTAATACAATCAAAATAGAGGGCAACCAAATCGTCAAAAAATTATGGGCAACACTATTCTGTTGACGTACCAAAATCAGCAATTGGTAGAGTCGATAAATAAATGCCAAACTAGCAACACCACCACAGATACTTGCCCAAATAATCCAGTTGGTTGAGCCCCCTCTATTCAAACGATAATTACTCTTGCCAGGCCCGACCGCGACAGGGGAGTTGGTATTGGTACTTAGGGTCGAAGTTTTAGTATCCATGATATGGTAAACCCTCAATTGTTTTAATGAGTTAGAAAATTAGGTTATAACGCTGCTTCTAAATAACGCGTGTCTTGCGCCAATAAGCTTGGCATAAACACATACCAAATCTGCTCGTTTTGTCTAAAACGACCATGCGTATACTGCGCGAGCGGCGAATCGTTCGGCATCTCGATAGGCTGATATTGCCCACGACTAAAGGTTTGGATACCCAATACCTCATCAACTTGTAAGCCACTAAACAGCTTGGGTTGATCAATCACCAAAATCTTTTGATTGCCTGATTGGTAATTTAAACCTGATGGATGTAAACCTAAGAAGTTTGACAAATTGGTAATCGGTAATAACCGTCCCCGAACATTGGCAATCCCTAGCAGCCAAGGTTTTGACAAAGGCACCGAGGTATAGGCAGGCAAAGATAGTACCTCAGCCACATCACCGAGTGGGGCTACCAAGTGGTGACCACCGAGCGAAAACGCGACCCCTAGCCACTGATTTCTTTGGTCAAAGTGGGTACCTTTTTGTCGTTTGATACCGCGGTTAGCGAGTCGTAAAAGCTCGATAAAGCCGTTTGAGGACACGAAACCTACTCCATCACGGCGCAGATTACAGTGATTAAGGCTTCTTCTGTAATCGGCTTGCTGAGATAATCCCGTGCGCCTTGGCGCTTGCCCCAGACGCGGTCAGCTTCTTGATTTTTAGTACTGATGATGATAACAGGGATATGACTGGTTTTTGGGTCACGGGTAAGTTTGCGGGTTGCTTGGAAGCCGTTCATCTCTGGCATGACCACATCCATCAAAATCACATCGGGGAAAAACTCATTGGCTTTTTGAATTCCATCCTCGCCTGTATGCGCTTCAATGACTTCGTGCTGATGACGAGTCAAAATATCTCGAAATTTTGCCATTTCTGATGGTGAATCATCAACTACTAAGATTTTGGCCATACACTTACCCTTTTACCTAATTATTGATTGCATTAATATTTTACTGTTTTGTATGTCGGTGGGAATAAAACCCCAACAGCATAACGGTTAAACTAAACACGCATCCCAAATCTACGCCTAGCTAGGTTGCAATCTGGGCTTATATTTCAGTCATATCGAGTGATTGCAGACTTTAGGGGTTAACAACAGTTGCAAGCAATGGCATGTTGTTTAGCTTCAACCCAGCGTATGAATAAGCACAGCGTATTAAGACGCAGGACGATGACGTTCAATGGTATCAAATAGCTCTTCTTTACTAAATGGTTTGGTCAAGTACTCATCTGAGCCGACGATACGACCGCGCGCTTTATCAAACAAGCCATCTTTTGATGACAGCATAATCACGGGCGTGGCAGCAAAATCTGCGTTGTTTTTGATTAGTGAACAAGTCTGATAACCGTCGAGGCGTGGCATCATGATATCGACAAAAATCAAATCTGGGTTGGTATCCGCAATTTTTGCCAACGCATCAAAGCCATCAACGGCAGTAGTCACCTCACAGCCTGCTTTGGCAAGTAACGTCTCTGCGGTACGACGAATGGTTTTTGAATCGTCAATAATCATGACTTTTAGGCCTTCAAAATTTGCATCCATAATATTTTCCTAATGGTTGTTTCGCTAAGATTTTGCTACCCATTGTCCTATAGCGATTGCTCAAAACTTTAAGTTATAGGCGTTGGGGCAACTATCAAATGAATGCCTCAACCCTCAAAAGCAACTGGTACAATTTTTGACAATTAAACAAAGCTATTCTAAATAATTTTTATAAGATATAACAAATATTTCACACAGTATAGTTACAAACCAACTGTATGGTGATATTTTTAAAATACTACCATACTTTTTTGCTGCAAAGTATGCTTAAATCGATGCACTTACCGTTCATTTTTAACATCCTATGATGATTCAGGTTTGATCTATTGACTGCTTTGTAGATTGCCCATACACCCATGTTAATATACACGGATTCCATGATGCTAGTGACACATCTTGAGATAAGCTTAGAAAAGTTTATTGCACTGGCTATTTCTACATCGTTTTATATTTTTTTAAGTTGATTGTTTGCGCTGAGGACGTCTCATTCATGATAACATCGAAGTTTATCACCAAAGTTCTACCATTAAGCCTAGCCGTGGCTAGCGCTGTTATTAGTTTGAGCGGTTGCCAAAAACAGCAAAACGATAGCAAAAGCCCGTTGTCAACCCAAAAGACCCAAATCACCACCGCGTCAGCCACCACGCAAATCGCCAATAACGAAATTCAGCTATTAGCCGCTGATGTCATCACTGCCAAAGCAGACCGATTTGAACCGAGTGTCACCGTGACAGGGACACTGCAGCCTTCAGACCACACAGTGGTGCAATCAACCGTAAATGCGCAAGTGCAGCAAGTGCTCGCTGATGTGGGTAAAACGGTGGCAAAAGGTGAGCCACTGGTGCGACTTGATATCAGTGATAGTAAAAACCAACTCGCTCAAGCGCAAGCCGATGTTGCTGCCGCCCAAGCACAGGCCATCGTCGCCAATAAACTTGCTGAGCGCAACAAAATTTTGCTCGAGCAAGGCTTTGTCTCACAAATAGAGTATGAGCGTAGTGTGGCAGACAGCATTGCCCAGCGTGAAGCCATCAAAGCCAAACAAGCCCAATTAAGTAGTGCACAAAAAATGTTTGGTGATACCACGATTTATGCCCCTACCACGGGGATTGTCAGCAGCCGCAGCGTCAATGTCGGACAGGTAGTCACGCAAAACCAAGCCTTGATGGAAATCATTGACCCCAATAAACTTGAGTTTGCCGCCAATGTCCCTAGCGAAGCACAAACACAGCTACAACTTGGGCAACAAGTGCCTTTTACTATTAGTAATCAAACCAATCAGTACATCGGACAAATTAGCCGCATTTCGCCCCAAGTCGATGCCGCCACTCGCCAGCTGACGATTTATATCGCGGTTAAGCCTTCTCAGCGTAATCGTGGACTTCGCCCGGGCATGTATGCGACAGGCAAGCTTAATTATGGGATTGCACAAGTTGGGGTATTGGTGCCTATGTCAGCGGTAATGCTTGAGTCAAAAGCCTTGGATTCTAACGCCAAAAATACGGCTAAAGGCGCAGCCAATAAATCCAGCGACCAAGCCGCCACAAGTCCAACCTTAGAAACAGGCACGATTTTGGTGGTCAGTAAAGACAATGTGATTACCAAACAGCCTATTAAGGTACTCAAACATCTTGACGATACCAGTCAGTATTTAATTGCTGGCATCGAGGCTAACACCACGGTGATTGTGGCAAATCTTAATGCCAATGATGTGGGTAAAAAAGTCGTGCTCAAATAGCTTACTGATAGTGTTTCATTCAATCATTCAATATTGTTAAAAATTTTATTGTTAAAAATTTTGGTATTAGGAATTTGCTATGTGGCTCACCCGCGTCAGTATCAACAATCCTGTGTTTGCTGCCATGATCATGCTCGCGCTGATGGTCATTGGATTGCTGGCAACATTTCGCATGAAAGTTGAGGAATTTCCTAATATTGAATTCCCTTTTGTGGTGGTCAATACCGTTTATAGTGGTGCTTCGCCTGAAGTCATCGAAACCGACATTACCAAAAAAATTGAAGACCAAGTCAATACCATCGCCGGTGTCAAAGAAGTGACCTCCGTCACCCAACAAGGCTTGTCACAAGTTATCGTGCAGTTTGATTTAAATATCCCGTCTGATGTTGCCGCGCAAAACGTGCGTGATAAATTGGCACTGGTGACCCCCACCTTTCGGGATGAAGTCACCACGCCTATCGTTGCGCAGTACAATCCTGCCGATGCGCCTGTGGTGTCCGTCACGTTTCGCTCTGACAAAATGTCGCTTCGGGAGTTATCCACTTACTTAGACAACACGGTCAAAAAACAGCTACAAACAGTCACAGGTGTGGGTCGTGTTGATATATTGGGGGGTCGGCAGCGTCAAATCCGTGTGCTGCTCAATCCCACCCAAATGAATGCCTATAAAGTCTCAGTCAATCAAATTAGCAATGCACTACGCTCAGAGAACGTCGAATTACCTGTCGGTACCATCAACAATCAAAACCAAGAAATGGTGATTCAAGTCAACGGGTTGGTCAAAACACCCAATGAGTTTAACCAAATCATTGTCGCCCAAAATCGCTCAAGTACGGGTGCTATCGTGCCTGTGTACTTATCGCAAGTTGCCGAAGTCATTGATGGGCAAGCCGAGGCTGAGTCAGCGTCGCTACAAAATGGTCAACCTGCGGTGGCAATGGATATTATCAAAATGTCGGATGCCAATGTGATTGATGTGGTTGATAAAACCCAGCAGCGTCTGGCAGAAATCCAATCGACCCTACCCCCAGGTGTCACCATGACGGTGGTGGCTGATAGCTCAAAAAGTATTCGCGGCTCGTTAAATAATGTGGTGCGCACCTTGATTGAAGGAGCGATATTGGCGGTGTTTATTGTTTGGTTGTTCTTAGGGTCGTGGCGTTCGACCATTATCACAGGATTGACGCTACCCATTTCGCTGCTCGGTACTTTAGCGGCGATTTGGACGTTTGGTTTTTCCATCAACATGATGACCCTACTGGCGCTGGCATTATGTATCGGACTGCTGATTGATGATGCGATTGTGGTGCGGGAAAATATTGTGCGCCATGTGGGTATGGGCAAACATCACCGCCAAGCGGCGCTTGATGGCACCCAAGAAATCGGGCTTGCTGTGCTAGCGACGACGCTGGTGATTGTGGCGGTATTTTTACCCGTGGCTTTTATGGGCGGGATTATCGGACGCTTTTTTTATCAGTTTGGTGTGACCGTTTCTACCGCTGTATTGCTGTCGTTATTCGTTAGCTTCACGCTTGACCCGATGTTGTCTTCGATTTGGCCAGACCCAGATGCCGCGCACCAACATGACCGACTCAATGGGCGGGTATCGTTTCGCAAACGACCAATTGCTTGGCTATTAGCGGGTTTTCAGCGGCTGTTAGATCGGTTGACCAATCTATACAGCCATATTCTTGCGTGGAGTTTACGCCATCGTTTGATAACTGTGCTTATTGCAATTGGCTCACTGGTTGCCGCATTTTTTGCCGTGGGGTTGGTGGGCAAAGAATTTGTCCCGCAAGCGGATATGAATGAAATCAAAGTCAAATTTGAAACGCCTGTCAACGCCAATATTGACTATACCCAGCAAAAAGCAGCACAAGTCAACGCGGTATTACAAAGTTTTCCTGAAGTTACCAATACTTATGCCACGGTTAATGCCATGTCCTATAGCGGTAACAATCGGGTACAAGTGAATGTATCATTAGTACCTAAAGATGAGCGCACGCGCGGACTAGATGCCTTAAACCGTGCCATGCGTGAGCAATTGCAGCAGGTTGGCGGTATCAAAGTCACCTCAGTGGCAGCCGCTGCCATGGCAGTCAGCGGTGGTCTTAAGCCGATTATGATATCCATCAAAGGCAATGACCTAACTGAGCTGCAACGTTTATCCAATGAGTTTATGCAAAAACTTTCAAACGTCAATGGCTTGGTAGATTTGGAAAGCACGCTTAAACAGCCCAAATCAATGGTCAATGTCAGCATTAATCGAGAAGCAGCAAATGATGCCGGTCTGTCGATTGGGCAAATCGGACAAGCATTACGCCCGCTGCTAGCCGGTGACAATGTGAGCACCTTTAAAGATGACAATGGCAACAATATCGATGTCAACGTGCGCCTAAATGATGACAACCGCCAGACCATCTCTCAACTACAATCCATGTACTTGTCATCAAGCCGTATGGATCAAAATGGTCAGCCAGTGCTAGTGCCGCTATCGCAAGTGGCGAATTTTAGTGAAACCTTGGGTGCACCGCAAATCAACCGCCGTTCGCTGTTTCGTGAGGTGGTAGTCCAAGCCAACACAGACGGCAGACCGGCAGGTGATATCGGCGCGGATATCACAAAAATCCAAAACGAAATGAAACTGCCACCTGGTTACAGCTTTGCGGTACAAGGCTCTAACAAGGACATGGCCGAATCCATTGGCTACGCAACAACCACACTTGGACTGGCAATTGTGTTTATTTATATGTTGTTAGGGTCACAGTTTAATAGCTTTTTATACCCTGTGGCGATTATGGCATCGCTGCCGTTATCGCTAATTGGGGTGTTCTTTGCGTTATTTTTATTCGGCTCTAGTCTTAATATGTTTTCTATCATCGGCATTATCATGTTAATGGGATTGGTATGTAAAAATGCGATTTTGCTCATTGATTTTATTAAAGAATCTTTATCAAACGGTTTGAGCCGAAATGAAGCTATTATGCTCGCGGGTCAAACGCGCCTGCGCCCAATTTTGATGACTACCGCTGCCATGGTGATGGGGATGATACCGCTGGCACTGGGCATTGGTGAAGGGTCGGAGCAACAAGCACCGATGGCACACGCTATTATTGGCGGGGTGATTACTTCAACCTTATTGACCTTGATTGTGGTGCCTGTGATTTATACCTATTTAGATGATGGCAAACAGCGGTTTTTTCGGTTATTTGCTAAAAAGAAAGCAAAAACCCCTGCGATAGAGCGCCACAACTCACTTTAAGCAATAATTCATTACAATTTTATACAGTGTAAAGAAACTTAAGAATGAGTAGCCCAGTACAATTTTAAATTGGGCTATGCATTAATTGGGCTGTGTGATTGATAGCTGTATGATTGATAGCTGTATGATTGGCAGCTAAGAAGTTTTATAAATCTGTATAAGACACTATCATATTGGCACTCTCTTGCTTTATGATAATAGTATCTTACTTTACGATAATAGGTTCTTGATTAAAGATAGAAGCCTAGCTTTGATGAGCAAAAGCAATAATAACAACTGATTTATTTTTAGAGATTTTTTGGAGTTGGTGATGGAAGATAATAATAGTGGTACTAAAACCGTACTATTAATTGAGGATGATCCAGATTTAGCCGAGTTAATTAGCGAATATTTGGGCATGAACTACTATGAAGTTCAGCATGCCCCAACCGCGACAGAAGGGTTAGAGACGCTATTTAACCCTGCCAAATCCATTGATTTGGTGATTTTAGATTTGATGTTGCCTGATATGGATGGCATGCAAGTGTGTCAACGTATTCGTCAGCACAAAGATAGCCGTCTGGCGCAAACGGCGATTATCATGCTCACCGCCAAAGGTGATACCACTGACCGTGTACTGGGTCTTGAGATGGGCGCGGATGATTATGTCTCAAAACCATTTGAACCGCGTGAACTATTGGCGCGTATCCGTGCGGTCATGCGCCGTCACGACCTGCCGCTCCATCAGCAAAAAGAAGATAACTTAGTATTTGGTCGCTTAAAGGTTTATCCAGATAGCCATGAAGTGACGATTGATGATGAGCCGGTGCGTTTGACCACCCACCAGTTTCAATTATTGCATTACTTTGCTACCCACTCAGGTAAAGTACTGAGCCGTGAACAGCTGTGGCATGCGATGCCAAACGATGACAGCAGTGATAATATTGACCGTGCCATTGATGTGCATATTTCACGTCTGCGCGCGCTGATTGAAGACAATCCTCGCCAGCCAAAACGCATTATCACGGTGCGCGGTGTCGGCTATCAGTTTGCCACTGACCAAGTGTAACAGTGTAAGCTTAGTTGACAAATTTAACACGCAAAAGGTCATCATCTTTGGTTATTTACGCTAGCAAAGCTACTATAATAGCCTATGATGACCCACGATTTTTGGATTCTGTGTGCGATTGAGCGGCATAAAATTTAACAGTGTATTTAGCAAGTTATTTGCCAGCGTTATGCTGGCATTGGTCATTTTTGCTGGGGCAATGGTAGTTTTAAGCCACTTGGTACACGATACTTCTGCCAATACCCGCCACCAAGTTATTGCCAGCCAAGTTACCCAGCAGCTAGACCCGTTACTAGTTGAGCTGCGCACGGCACAAAACCAACAAAAAAATCTCGAAACCCGCTATCTACTTGCCCTCGTACGGCGTAGTTTTAATATCTATAGCGATTCACTCAACGCCAAATTTGGTCTATACGATGGCAAAAGTGGCGAAGCGATTATGATTATGCGTGGGCTGCCTGCCACCTTACCGCCAAACCCGCCATTTTTTTTATCTCTATTTCCTAGAGATGATCCAAAACACCCGACCGAAATTCAAGTTAATAGCCAATCAGGTTATGTGCTATTATACCAATCAAAACTTAGTAACCGCCGTGCGATTTCGCCCGCGATTAATTTATTGACAGGCACCTTGCTACTGCTGCTCATCATGTCGGGCATGTTATGGATGATTGCGCGCACCATGACATGGCGTATTAATCAGCTAAGTCGGCAAATCACCCAACTGGGTGATGGCGATTTCTCTGCCCGTGTCACGCCTGTAGGCAATGATGAAATTACCATTTTGGCACGTGGTTTTAACCAAACCGCCGAACGTATCGAAACCTTGATGAATGCCAATAAACTGCTGTTAGCCCATGCCTCACATGAGATTCGTACACCGATTACCCGTATTCGTCTACAAGTTGAAATGATGACGATGCTGGCAAGTCAGTTTGACAAAACGATACAAGATAAAGTACAAAAACGTGCTGATGCCATCAACCGTGATTTAACGGGTCTTAATGATTTGGTGGAAAGTATTTTGCTCGTCAGTCGTATGGATGCCGGTCATGCGATAGAAAAAGTAGAAGACGTCGATTTATATGAGTTAATTAAAAACGAGATTCAGCACTACCCACAAGCTAGCTTTGCAGGTGGTCATATTATCATCCAAGGACAAGCCAAACTTCTCACCCACCTCGTGCGTAATTTGCTCGACAATGCCCATCTTCATGGCGTCCCACCTGTGAGTGTACAGCTGTATGCCATTGATGATGCGGGTAATCAACTGGCAATTGATGCCCCACCAGCGATGCAAGAGAGTACAAAAGATACCGATACTCAAAAAGATAAAGTGGCTTTGCCCGTCTCTATAAAAGATACCACCAGTGACCCCACAAACGGCGATGACATCACCGTTGACCCTGAAATGTCATCGACAAATAGTCCCGCCGCAACGGACACAGCAGATAGCGAGGCAACTTCGAGCAAACTGGCTAACAAACAAAAAAATAAATCGTCTATTTTTTCCCGTAAAAAATCTGACGTTGTGCACCTGCCAGAATTTCATCAGGTGTGTATTGCGGTTATCGACCAAGGTACAGGCATTCCTGAAGACAAACGCACCGATATTTTTAGCCCATTTGTACGGTTACAACAAGAGAAAAAAGGTTCAGGTCTCGGGCTATCTTTGGTCGCGCAGATTGTCAAAGCCCATGGCGGTAGTATTATCACCGACACAGTGCATGGTCATACCCGCTTTTTGGTCACATTACCTATCACCCAATCGTAACCGCTTTTATCTCTGCCTATAGTTTTGTCACAATTTTTTTCGGTTTTCTCTTCTATTATTTAATTAAACATACCATTCGGCATTTATTTATTCGTTAAAGCGACTAAACGCTGACGACGAGCTGTGCTAAAATTACCTTCTTTTAGCCACTGCAAAATTTTTTATTATCATGATTACCATTGATAACGTTACCAAACGCTTCCAAACCCAAGATGGCAACTGGTTTACCGCGGTAGAGCCGACATCGCTCACAATCCAACAAGGCGAGATTTTTGGCTTGATGGGTTATTCTGGCGCAGGCAAATCTACTTTGCTACGCTTGATTAATTTACTTGAACGCCCAGATAGCGGCACTGTCACCATCGATGGCAAGGAGCTGACTTCGCTATCCACCCACGATTTGCGCCATGCCCGTCAAAACATCGGGATGATTTTTCAGCAGTTTAATCTGATGGCAAATCGCACGGTGGCACAAAATATTGCCTTTGCCCTAGAAATTGCCGGTTGGGAAAAAGCAGCCATCATGCCGCGGGTGATGGAATGCCTTGAAATTGTCGATTTGGTCAATCGCGCCAACCACTATCCCGCCCAGCTCTCTGGCGGTCAAAAACAGCGGGCAGGTATCGCACGGGCGTTAGCACCCAAGCCTCATGTAATGCTCGCCGATGAGCCCACCTCGGCGCTCGACCCTGCGACAACAAAATCGGTGTTAGCCTGTCTCAAGGATATTAATGACAAGTTTAACGTCACTATCGTGATTGTGACCCATGAAATGTCTGTGATTCGCAAGCTGTGTAACCGCGTCGCTCTGCTTGATAAAGGCAAATTGCTGGAAGTCGCTGACGTACATTCGGGGCAAATTCATGCCACCACGCCGATTGGGCAGCTGCTGATTAGTGATGATTAATGGCGCACAAACATCGTCGATGGCTGGATAATTTTTTAAGTTTTAAATTGAATCGTTGGGTAATTTCATGGCAAACACATTAACTTGGCAAAGCGCGGTTGATAATCTTTTGGGGATGAAGGCAGAAATTTGGCAAGCGTTTTGGGAAACACTGATTATGGTGGGTATCTCAACGGTTGCGTCAGTCATCTTTGGTACATTGCTCGGCGTTGCGCTCTTTTTGACCAGTAAAAATCAGCTCGCCGACAACAAATCGCTGTATGCAGGACTTGGCAACTTTACCAACATTATGCGTGCTTTTCCGTTTGTGATTTTGATGATTGTGATTATTCCTGTCACTCGCCTCATTGTCGGTACCACCATTGGCCCAATCGCGGCATCGCTTGCTTTGAGTGTCGCCGGTATCTTCTACTTTGCTAGGCTCGTTGAGCAAAATCTGCGTGATGTGCCAAAAGGTATCATCGAAGCGGCGTTATCGATGGGTGCAAGTACAGGGACAATTATTCGTAACGTGCTATTGGTCGAGTCACGCTCAAGTTTGATTTTAAGTATCACTACCTTGATGATTAGTTTACTCTCTTACAGTGCGGCAGCGGGTATGATTGGGGGTGGCGGTCTCGGTGACTTGGCGATTCGCTATGGTTATAACCGCTACCAAAATGATGTGATGATTTTTATGGTGATTCTATTGGTGGTAATGGTGATTATCATCCAATCGGTTGGTAATATTTTGGCGCACCGTCTGGATAAACGTTAATTTTAGACGGTGGGGGTTTAAAAAATTGTTATTGATGGTTTTTCTAGGAATTATGAAAAAATTTCATATCCATAGGTTAACTCTCAATAACATTTTTTTTATGAGTGTGTTAAGGTAAGCTGATTGTTTTGTCCGTTTATTTTTTCATTTTTGGAGGAAGGTATGAAATTAACGCATTTATCAAGCCACATCGCGCAGCTGCTAGCAACCGTAGGGGTGGCAGGGATTGCCCTAGTCGGTTGTAGCAAACCAGAAAGCAAAACCGAAACCACAGCACAAGCCAGCACCACCACAACTACGACCACGACTACCGCAAGCTCAACAACGACCACGGCAGCGGCAAGTACAGGTATAGACCCGAATAAATCTGAAATTGTGATTGGTACTACCGTGGGCGACTTTGGTGACATGGTCAAAAACTCTGTCAAACCGCAGTTAGAAAAACAAGGCTATAAAGTCAGACTGGTTGAATTCTCTGATTATGTGCGCCCAAATAAAGCCTTAGCCGATGGCGATATTGATATCAACGTGTTCCAACACAAACCTTATCTTGATACTTTCAAAAAAGACAACAACCTAGATATCGTTGAAGCCTTCCAAGTGCCTACAGCACCGCTTGGCATCTATCCTGGTAAATTAAACGATCTAAAACAAGTCAAAGACGGTACCACCGTGGCTGCACCGAACGATCCAAGCAACTTTGCACGCGCGCTGGTGATGCTCAACGAACTAGGCTGGGTAAAACTTAAAGCTAATATCGATCCACTGACTGCATCAAAAAGTGATATCGCAGAAAACCCAAAAAATATCAAATTGGTAGAGCTAGAAGCTGCACAATTACCACGTGCGCGTTCTGACGTTGACTTTGCAGTCATCAACGGTAACTATGCGACCAGCTCAGGTATTAAATTGACTGAAGCGCTGTTCCAAGAACCCAGCTATGCGTATGTCAACTGGTCAGCGATTCGCACCAAAGACAAAGACACACAATGGGTAAAAGACGTGACCAATGCGTATAATTCAGAAGAATTTAAACAATACGCCCACAAAACTTTCCCAGGTTATAAATACCCAGCGATTTGGGGTGAAAACCCTGCGACACCAGCCGCTGCCAGTGCAACCGCCTCTGCTGCCAAATAATGGCATAATTGGCATAAAAAAAGAAGCATTAAGCTTCTTTTTTTTATGGTTAAATTTTATGGTTCGAATGTTTTATGGTCAAAATGCGGTGACAGATTTTAAAACGTCTAAATTAACTGGAAACAATCTAAAATAATAAAGCGCGTTATTCTGTGAACAGTTTATCTTCAATACTGCGACGCATTTTTTGCCCCGCTTTAAAGGTAACAACGCGGCGCGCTGTGACATGAACCATCTCGCCAGTCTTTGGGTTGCGACCTGGACGTTGGCTTTTATCCTTAATCTCAAAGTTACCAAACCCCGATAGCTTGACTTGGTGACCTTTGGTCAACGTCTCCGACAACTCTGAAAAAAAATTCTCCACAAATGCGCGGCTGTCTTGGCGCGTCATGCCCAAATTTTCCATCAAATGATTGATCATTTCTAATTTGGTTAAGGTTTTTCCTTCAACTTGCATATTCATTATCATACCCACCCTACTAAATGTTCCTATTCTAGCGATTCTAGTAAATACAGTCGATAGTTATTTTTACTTTAAAATCAAAGAAAAACATTGTATCGACTGGCATAATTTGCTAGTCCAAGATTACATACGTAGCGTTGCGTGATACTGCTCATGTAGCGCAGCGATGACAGCTTCCATTTGCGCATTGATACGCTCATCAGAAAGCGTGGCTTCGAGGTCTTGCCACACCAGTGCAAAAGCAAGCGATTGTTGGTTTTCAGGCAAGTTACTGCCAGCATACACATCAAACAACCACACCTCTTTTAATAGCTCGCCCCCGACTTGTTTGATAGTATCCTTCATTGATTGCATAGCAATCGACTGGTCTACTACTACGGCGATATCACGGCGTACTTGTGGGAATTTACTTGGCGTCAGAATGGTCAATGCCTGTTGGTGCATATCAACCACCGCCTGTAAATTCAGCTGCGCCACCCAAGTGGTCGGCAAATCCAAGGCTTTGGCAATCTGTGGATGCAACTGACCCAACCAGCCAATCACCTTGCCTTGATAGTGTACATCGGCACTTTGACCAGGGTGTAAAAACGGCTGCTGGCTACGTTGATAACTGATAGCGGACTGGGCAAACCGCGGAAAAACCGATTCGACGTCATTTTTTAGGTCGTAAAAATCCATCACACGGCTGTCATGATGTTGCTCTGGATGGGTACTGCCGACTGCCACCATCGCCAAGGTGTCCACTTGGTTTAAGCTTGCGATATCACTGCCATCAAAACGCAGACCCGTCTCAAACAGACGCACGCGGTTTTGTTGACGGTTTAAGTTATATTGCACACAAGGCAACAAACTAGACAGCAGGGTACGACGCATGACCGCTAAGTCACTTGAGATTGGATTGGCAAGCGCGAGTGGTGCAGCAAAATGCGCCCCATCAAACAACGCTTCGACTTTGGCATCACTAAAACTAAAACTCACCGCTTCAAAATAACCTTGATTGACCAAGCTCATTTTTAAGTTATGCAGATCATTTTGGCGTTTATTGTCAAACAAGTTACTGGTAAACGCCGGCAGTTTGTTGGCAATATTGTTATAGCCATAAATGCGGGCGATTTCTTCAATCAAATCTTCGGGTAAGCTGATATCAAAACGATGGCTCGGCGGCGTGGCAACCAGATTTTCGCCTTGTAACTCGGTGCTGATTTGTAGACTATTTAGAATCTCAATGGCTTTGTTGGTGGCGATATCCGCGCCTAACAATTTGTTGATACTGACAATCGGTAGCGTCACTGGCGTACGTTTTGGCAGTTCAGCAGTGTTTTCAACCAGCGTGATTTGACCGACCTTAACCTCACTTGAGCCCTTGCCAAATGTTGCCAATAGATTGACCGCGCGGTCGAGTGCCAATTTTGGCAATTCAAAATCAACACCCCGCTCAAAACGCTGTGACGCATCGGTATGCAAGCCAAAACGGCGTGCTTTACCTGCAATCGCTAACTGTTTGAAAAATGCACTTTCGATTACCACTCGGGTCGTGCTATCGGTCACTGCGGTGCGCAGTCCACCCATAATCCCCGCTAACGCAATGACACCTTGTTCATCGGCAATCACCAGTTCATCACCTTGCAAGGTAATGGTTTGCTCATTTAAGAGCTCAAGGGTTTCGCCTTGTTGGGCATGGCGCACGGTAATTGCGCCCACCAACTTGTCGGCATCAAACGCATGCAGCGGCTGACCAAGCTCAAGTAGTACATAATTGGTGACATCCACCAGTAAATTACGTGGTTTGACGCCTGAGGCATTCAGGGCTTGTTTCATCCAATCAGGTGATGGCGTGGTGCCTGTCAGCCCACTGACCAATTGCGCATAATAACGTGGGCAGTCCGTGGTCTCTACGCTAACCGCTTGGCTATCGTTGTCGGTCACAGCTGCGGTGATGTGGTCAAAGGGTAGTGTGAATGTTAAATCATTGAGCACGGCAAGCTCACGGGCGATACCGCGCACACTAAAACAATCCCCTCGGTTTGGGGTGATTGAAATATCTAGCACATGATTGTCTAAGCCAAGATACGCTCGGATATCCATGCCAACCGGGGCGTCTTGTGGCAAAATTAGCAAGCCATCAACACCATCATCACAGTCAATCTCACTACCACCGCACAGCATACCGTGCGATTCTACGCCGCGCAGTTTGCCTTTTTTAATGTTAAAGGGTTCATCCCCTTGTGCAGGTGGCAGTTTGGCGCCCACCAGTGCCACAGGTACACGCACGCCAGCGGCGACATTGGGCGCACCGCAAACGATTTGTAGCGGTGATTCGCTATGCTCACCGACATTCACTTTGGCAATGCGCAGTTTATCAGCATCGGGATGTTGGGTGACGTCAATCACTTCACCGACCACCACACCACTAAAGTCTTTGGCGACTTTGGTCAAATCGTCCAACTCTAAGCCTGCCATCGTCAGTTGTTCGCCAATTTGCTCAGCGCTTAAGTTTGGGTTTGCCCATTGGCGTAACCAGTTTTCGCTAATTTTCATTGTTTTCCCCTAAGCAAACTGCTTTAAAAATCTGACATCATTTTGATAGAACAAGCGTAAATCATTCACGCCATAATACAGCATGGCAAAGCGCTCAATCCCCATCCCAAATGCAAAGCCTTGGTACTTGGTCGGGTCAATACCGCTATCGGACAACACTTTTGGATGCACCATACCGCAGCCCATCACTTCTAACCACTTGCCCCCACCTGCATAAGTATCGGCAAGGATATCCACTTCTGCAGACGGCTCAGTAAATGGAAAATACGATGGGCGAAAACGCACCGTGAGTTTGCGACCAAAAAACGCCTGCAAAAACTCATGAATCAAGCCTTTTAACTCAGCAAAATTGGTCGATTCGCTGACATACAAACCTTCAAGCTGGTGGAACATCGGTGAGTGGGTTTGGTCGCTGTCGTTGCGATACACACGTCCGGGACAGATGATACGAATCGGCAGGTTGCCTTTTTCCATCGTGCGAATTTGCACTGAACTGGTATGGGTACGTAGCACATAATTGGCATTAAAATAAAAGGTATCGTGCATGGCGCGCGCTGGGTGATGGCTTGGAATATTTAGCGCTTCGAAATTGTAGTAGTCGCTCTCAACTTCTGGACCTGTTGCGACTTCAAAACCTGCTTGACGGAAAAACCCTTGCATACGCTCAGCAGTCATGGTGACAGGGTGCAAATTACCCGCTTGTTGTCCACGTGCTGGCAGGGTGATGTCAATGGATTCACTGGCAAGTTTGGCAGCCAAGGCTTTGGCTTCTAAATCGCTTTGCGCTTGTTGTAGGCTGTCATTGATTTGGGTACGTACTTGATGCAGCATACCGCCGATGGTCTTTTTGCCGTCGGCATCGAGTCCGCCAAGCTGTTTCGACCAAGTGGTCAAATGGCTTTTTTTGCCGGTTAAAGTCACGCGGATGTTTTGTAGGTCTTGGGGGTTTTGTGCGGTGCTGATTAAGGCTTTGGCATCTTGAACAAATTGGGAAAATTGGTCTTGGGTGATATCGGTTAAATTTTCAGAATATTGGATAAGTTTGTCAGTCGTTATTTCTGTCATGAGCGTTGCAATCTTGGTTATCAATAGTGATAGGCATTTTAACTAAAATATGGCGATAAAAAAAGCCATTAAGCTTGCACTTAATGGCTTTTTGAAAAATCGCTTTAAAACAAATTAAGCAGCCAATGCTTGTTTTGCTTTTTCTGCCAATGCCGTAAAACCTTGCGCGTCATGCATAGCGATGTCTGCTAATACACGGCGGTCGATTTCGATGCTGGCTTTTTTCAGACCGTTGATCATACGGCTGTAGCTTAAGCCATTTAGGCGCGCACCCGCGTTGATACGTGCAATCCATAAACGACGGAATGAACGTTTTTTGTTACGACGGTCACGATACGCATATTGACCAGCTTTGGTAACTGCTTGTACAGCAACACGGAAAACACGAGAACGCGCACCGTAATAACCTTTTGCACGAGCCAATACTTTTTTATGACGGCGATTTGCCTGTACACCACGTTTTACACGAGCCATAATTTACTCCTAAAGTTTTGTAATATCAGTTGATTGAATACCTATAAATTATAGGTAAGGACACATACGGTAAACACGTTTCTCATCAGACACGTGTACCAATTTGCATCCACGTAATTGACGGATACGCTTAGGAGATTTTTTGGTCAAAATGTGGCGTTTGAATGCTTGTTTGCGTTTGATACCGTTACCAGTTTTTTTAAAACGCTTGGCAGCACCACGGCGAGTTTTTAATTTCATGATAGCCTCTTGTTCGTTTTTGACAAGGATTAAACATCTTTATCAAGTGAAGTTAACCTGTTTGTCAAAAAATCCTCATCACACTGGATTTTTTGCCTTGAGGTGGGAGGCGGTATTTTATCAAAAACCATTGGTGAATGCACGCTATTGTTATCACTAATTTTTCTTTGACATCCATTTTATTGATGTTACTTTAATATTTCTCTACTATAATAGATAAATTATTATTAAGGGCTGTTTGTAGAATACTTAAAAAATCAATGATATTAATTATTTAAAAAAGATGACTTAGTAAATCTATCACAAGATTACATTAATTAAGTTAACAACTGAGTTTATGAAAACTGCGGATAAATTGGCTAAAAGTCACGGATGAACTTTATTTTGGACACAATTTGCGTTAGTTTGTTTGACCTTAAGGTATTTATCGGGCTCTTAAGTTTCTGAAAAGTTTAATGTGTAATACTCTTTCATCTTTATCAACATCATGAGGTTAGAATTCTTGTCAACGTTAAGCACAAATATTGAAGTTGCCCATTTCGTGTTTGAGACCGTCATGCGCGTGCGCAATACCGAAATTGGATTAGAACAACACCTAACGGTTGAAAATTTGGTGGCATTGCTTACCGAAGCCCGTTTTCGTTTTTTATATTCAAAAGGCATTAAAGAGGTTAATACTGAGTACTAAGGCTTGGTCATTAATCATATCGAGACCCAAATACTTGATCGGGCACGAGCGCGTGAAGAACTGTTATTTGAAGTCGGCGTGCAGCATTTAACCGATTTGGGTGGTGACTTTGTGTTTAAAGTCTCGCGGATGTTTGATGGGTCATTGGTGGCGTATGACTATCGTCAAAGCCAAGAAATCGCGTTATCAGCTACCATCAAAGAAGCCTTAGATGTGAAACCCTTTGAGATTTAGGGCTTGATGAATTATGATAAATGCCCGCATCGTTTGATGGGTGCTTTTTTTTGGCTAAGGCTTGCATAGTATGATACAGGGCGTGAATATGGATTGGCTAGATACACTAAAATTTGATGACAATGGGCTCATGCCTGCAGTCGCTCAAGATTTTCATACAGGGCGCATTTTGATGATGGCATGGATGAATCGCGAGTCATTACGTCTGACTGCTGAAAAAATGCAAGCAGTGTATTGGTCACGCTCTCGCGATAAATTATGGCACAAAGGCGAAAGCTCGGGGCATTTTCAGCAAGTCCATGAAATCCGCTTAGACTGCGATGCTGATGTGATTGTGTTGTCAGTCACCCAAGTGGGTGGGATTGCTTGCCACACGGGTCGGCAGTCCTGTTTTTATCGTCTGCTTGCCGATGACCGCGGACAGCTACAATGGCAAACTACTGATGCGGTTATCAAAGACCCTGATGCGATTTATGGTGACAACGCCAAACCGACTCATGAACACTCGCCGCTTGCAAGCAATTCGACACAAACAAGTAATCCAACCCAAACAAGCAATGCGACACAAACGCCTACGACGTCAGCGGATATTTTGACCGCGTTAGATGAAGTATTGATTGGGCGTAAAAATGCCAATCCTGATAGCTCATACGTGGCAAGCTTATACCATAAAGGTATCAACAAAATCTTAGAAAAAGTCGGTGAAGAAGCCACCGAAGCCATTATCGCTGCCAAAGATATCAACATTGCCAACGATACCCCTTATGAGTCCGTCGCCGATGACACCGCAGTAAAAGATTTGGTATATGAAGTTGCTGATGTTTGGTTTCATACAATGGTCACATTGGCATGGTTTAATATACCGTCTTGGGCTGTCACCAATGAATTGGCAAGACGTTTTGGCTTATCGGGTATCGACGAAAAAGCCGCACGTCAAATCTCTTAAGTAATAGCCCTTAAGTGAGCGCCCTTAAGTAAACGCCACTAAACAGTCGATAAGTCCTGAGTATTGCTGGCTAACAGTGCAAAAAATTCGCCGTGTTTCACACCGTTTTTTGCACAGTTATGTCAACGCAATGGTTATGTGTTACACTGCAAATTCATATTGTCCTCACCCCTATTATCAAGGTTAATCAAAGGATATTCTCATGGGTAGTTTCTCAATCACACATTGGTTAATTTTACTGGTTGTTGTTGTGGTGATTTTTGGCACTTCAAAACTAAAAAATGCCGGTAAAGATTTGGGTGGTGCCGTTAAAGGCTTTAAAGATGCGGTCAAAGATGAAAACGAACAGCATCTGAACAAAAACCGTGTCCTTGAACACGAAAAAGCTGAGCTCAATACCACGCAGACCCAACAAGATAAACATAACGTTTAAACCCTAGTCGTTACTTTTTCTTTGGTTTTTTAATCCTTAACTGCCACGGTTGTTATGTTTGATATAGGTTTCTCCGAACTACTGTTATTTGGGGCGATTGCACTGATTGTGCTGGGCCCTGAAAAACTCCCCCAAGCGGCGCGTACTGCAGGTCAGTGGTATGCCAAATTCCGCCGTACGGTTGCAACATTGCAATCAGAAATTGAAGCTGAGCTTGACCTTGCCGAAACGCGCAAGCAAATGCAGCTTGAGCTGGAAAAAATCCGCCAAGCTGAAGTTGATATGAAGCGTGAGATGGAAGCCCTTCGCAGCAGTGTGAGCGAACTACAGCAACATGGCAAAGTGCCTTCGATGCAAGCTCACAATACCCAGTCGGCTGATACAACCCCTAATCTTGGTCATGATACTAACGCAGTTAGCCTACCTACTGAACAAACCAGTCATGAACCTCCCAGTCATGAACCAACCAATCATTTAGCTAAGCCAACAACAGATACCACCGCGCTGTTACCAGACAAGCCACTAAACCATTCACTAGACAAGCCATCTGACGAATCTTCTCTGGTAGAAATCAAAGCAGATGATTATTTGCTGGGTCTAGAAGCTGATATCGAAGCCGATGCAGTGGCTAAAGACTTACATGAAGCCTTATTCGCTGCCACCGAGCCAATGTATTATCGTTGGTTTTTGCTCAGTGATTATGACCGTGTCAGACGTCTTCCCAATCCACCGTTTTTACCCAATTATCAAGCCGATCCGCTACTGCACCAGTTGCCAAGTTTGGGTGGAGTTGCCCAGTGACCAAGCTTATCAAAACCAAAAAAACGCCTGAACAATTAGCCATTGAACAAGCTAAAGATGATAAACCATCGCAAGACAACACTTTGGTAGATATGCCCATCACTGAGCATTTGATTGAACTGCGCCGTCATTTGATTCACGGTTTTGCGGCGGTGTTGGTGATTTTTTTGGCATTGGCGGGCTTTTCGCGAGAAATCTACGATATTTTTTCAGCGCCGTTAACAGCATTGTTGCCAGTCAATTCTTCTATGATTGCAACGGATATCACCTCATCATTTTTGGCACCGATTAAATTGACGCTGTATCTGGCTGTTATCTTGGCGATGCCGTATATTTTGTACCAGATTTGGTCCTTTATTGCACCAGGGCTATATAAGCATGAAAAACGTATCGCCCTACCCGTGCTATTGTCATCGGTGATATTGTTTTATCTGGGGATTGCGTTTGCCTATTATGTCGTGCTCAAAAGCGTGCTAGCTTTTTTTATCAAATTCTCCCCAGACAATGTGCTACCGATGACCGATATCGAAAGCTATCTAAATTTTGTGCTCAAGCTGTTTTTGGTGTTTGGGGCAACCTTTGAGATTCCTGTGTTGACGCTGCTACTGGTGCTGGCTGGGGTAGTGACGGTGGATAGCTTGGCGCAAAAACGCCGTTACATCATCGTGGGTTGTTTCGGTATTGCGGCATTGGTGACACCGCCAGATGGGCTATCCATGATTATGCTAGCTATCCCGATGTGGTTATTGTTTGAACTCGGTCTAGTTATGGCACGGGTATTGGTTAAAGAAAAAGCGTTATTACAGAACAACAGCTAATCTGGCTGGATAAAGCTAAAATCGAATCAACCTCTCATTCATCCCCAGAGAGCAAATAAAGGTTTAGTAAATATAGGTTGAGTAAATAAAGGAAACTGAGCAAAACTTGCCAAATTTTGCTAAAATAGCTCACTTTTCTGTTAGCAATGGCCTTATGTCAAACCCCAGCGTTATCCCCACCCAACCCCTTGTCAACAGCCCGACCCAACGCCCAACGGGTGAGCAGCAGCAGGCTGTCGATATGGCACTCACGCGCCAGTCGTTTAAGGTGGTAGCGTATGCCGGCGCAGGTAAGACCACCACGCTTAACCTGATTGGCAATCAGCTACGTGGTCGCGGGATTTATTTGGCATTTAACAAAGCGATTGCTTCAGAAGCGCAGCGCAAATTCCCCCACCATGTCGACTGTCGCACTTTTCACTCATTGGCATTTCGTCATACTGCTCGCGATATCACCGCAAAGCTGCAACTACCGCGTTTTTCTCCCAGTCGCCTCGCCTCAGATTTGGGCTTGACGCCTGTGCAAGTCAAACGCCAAATTGAAGGCAAAAGCCAGTTTGTAACCTTAACCCCAGAGCGACAAGCACGATTTGTGTCCGATGCGGTGAGCACGTTTTGTAGTACCCATGCCAGTTACCCTGCGCCGCGCCATTTGCAGTTTCCTGACTGGTTGGTTGCCAGTGAAGCTGAGCAGCTGCGCGATACCTTATACCCCTATGTAGAGCGCCGCTGGCAACAATCGATTGACCCGCGCCACCCTGCGGGGATTGGGCATGATATTTACCTTAAACTCTGGGCGCTATCCAAACCGGTGATTCCTGCGGATTTTATCTTATTTGATGAAGCGCAAGACGCTGACCCCTTGATGATGGGGATTTTGTCCAATCAGCCCAACCAAGTTATCTATGTGGGTGACGCGCATCAGCAAATTTATGAATGGCGTGGTGCAGTCAATGCCATGAAGCGCCTGCCGCTACCCCAAACCTTGCTTACCCAATCGTTTCGATTTGGCGACCAAATTGCCGATGTGGCGAATGGGTTCTTAAAAGCGCTGCAAGAAGAGGTGCCACTGCGCGGCAATCCTGCGATGGCGTCTACCTTAGGCAAAAGTATGGTACATGGTCAAAAAGATGCCATTCTTTGCCGTACCAATGCTAGTGCGATGGTCAATCTGTTATCTGGACTTAAAATGGGACATAAAGTTGCGCTACAAGCCGATACAGAGCGTTTGCTAAAATTTAGTCAATCTGCCGAACGGCTAAAAAAAGGACAAGCGGCATATGGTGTGCCTGAGCTTGCCTACTTTAATAATTGGCGCGACGTGCAGGATTATAGCGAGACGAGCGAAGGCAGTGATTTAAAAACCCTGGTCAAATTGGTCGATGAACATGGCACCGAAACGCTAAACCAAGCGATCAACAGCTTGACCACACTGGATAAAGCCGACTACATCATCTCTACCGCGCATAAAGCCAAAGGGTTGGAATGGTCACGGGTGCAAATTGACAATGATTTTTATTATGATGTGACTTCTCAAGCGGTAAAAATCTCCCCCGAAGAGTTGCGGCTACTGTATGTTGCCTGTACGCGCGCCAAGGTAAATTTGGATATTTTTAATATTCAAGATTTGATTCACGGACTCAAAGATAAAAAGGTGATTTATGGGTAATAAATATTATTGAATATTCCAACGCCATAACATTCTATTGTTTGCAGGTGCTTGTAAATATGGGGTATTAATTCCTAAAAAAGCGCAAATTAATTTAAGGTTGAATGCCTTGAACTGTAGTTTAAAGTTTTCATTAGGATAATTATAGCCAATAGGCTGACCTGCATATTTTGCTTCATGCACAAGTTCATTTCGAATGAAAGCAATATTATCATTGCCAGTTTTTGTATTATCTGCCCAGTTTGGAATTTCCAGATTAAAGTATTTTGCTAAAACTATAAATCTTTGAGCATGTTTCACATACTTATCATTGTTAAGATTTTCCACTTTATCTTTACCAATTTTATGTACCAATAATCTATATAATCCATCTAAAACCTTATAATGAGCATCAAATATTTCCCATTCAAAATCTAAAGTTTGTGCAATTAAAAACCAATGAATACAGGCTTGCATTTGACTTATTTCATGAACATTATTTGCATTAATATAAAATTTATTAGGTTGTGTTGAACATTTAATATACAAAAGAACATAATGAGGAAATTTTGATAAAAAAATAGCGAAGCAGTAAACT